>JAPOYD010000092.1 GCA_026706735.1 Nitrospinota bacterium
CCAAATTCACATTGGCATATAGTATACTTTTTTTTTTTTCGTAAAACCCTGCGTGATTTGTCAATCGCAGTCGATACACTAACAAGGCCAATGCCGCAGGTTGGCTCTGTTGTAACCTCTGAGCAAAAACGCGCAATAGATGAAGCTAATTGCAAAATAGCGGCTATCCAACAAACACGCCCAGGTAACGCAAGATCATTCATAGGGCAAATGATGCGTCAGTCAGATGCCGACAGATTGGCGGAATTATGCATGAAATCTAAGGGCTACAAAATCAGCCCAAATGATACCCAATCCGAACAAAAAGAGGAGCAATAGGGACTGTTTTTAGCAAGGTCTTAAACTAGGAAATTCCGAATAGAAAAACTCCCCCCACCGGCTCAGCCTCCGCACAAACCGCTCGGCTTCACCGACTCCCCTTCAAGGGGGGAGTGATTCTCTTCTCTCTCGTCGGTTGGTAGTGCTGTTCAAAGACCAATTCCACACCCGTGATACCCGAGCACGAAAGTCGTCGTCAGGCGATGCAATTTCTACCTGTATCGTTTGGCGATTCGTCCGGTGGGCGTGTAGATCCCCAGTTTTTGAAGGGCTTTTTGTGCGGTTTCCTTGGATTTTGTAACTTTCTTGAGGTATTTCTCACACGCCTTCTCGAACCTCTCCGCATCGGCGTGGTTCAACACCCCTGGGCGCACGACAATCACTTTTTGTTTCTTTTTTTTCTTTTTCTTACCCATTGCGTCACCCTTTCTATCAGTGAGACGAATACCATAAGGCGGTTAGCATGGGTCTGATATCAACTCGCAAGGTCCAATAACTTATATAAACCGTTCGTTCAAGTATAATAGATATACCTTCTAACCTGGTACGTCAATCACCAAGCTTGGAAGGCATCTCCCTACATCCACGAAAGCGGTGTCGCCTTGTCTCCCCGGAGTCTTCTCGCGGCGTCCTTAGCGAAGTAGGTGAGAATGATGTCCGCGCCGGCGCGGCGGATGGAGGTGAGGGTTTCCATGAATGCGCGCTCGGGGTCGAGCCACCCGTTGCGGCACGCCGCCGCGAGCATCGCGAACTCGCCCGAGACGTTGTAGGCGGCGACGGGCAGATCCGTTATCTCGCGCGCTTTGGCGATAACGTCGAGATAGATGAGGGCGGGCTTCACCATTACGATGTCCGCCCCTTCTTCGATGTCGAGCTTAATCTCGCGCACCGCCTCGCGCGCGTTGGCCGGGTCCATCTGGTAGGAACTCCTGTCGCCGAAGGCGGGCGCGCTCTCGGCCGCCTCGCGGAATGGCCCGTAGAAGGCGCTCGCGAATTTCGACGAATAGGCCATGATGGGCGTCTGCGCGAAACCGCCTGCGTCCAGGGCCGCGCGGATCGTGCCGATACGCCCGTCCATCATGTCAGACGGCGCGATGATGTCGGCGCCCGCTTCCGCGTGGCTCACCGCTGTCTTCTCAAGCAGTTCAAGCGTGGGGTCGTTCAGTACCTTCTCGCCTTCGATGATCCCGCAATGGCCGTGGTCCATGTACTCGCAAAGGCAGACGTCTGTGACGACGCACAGATCGGGATAGGCTTCCTTGAGCGCGCGCACCGCGTTCTGGATTATGCCGCCTTCCGCGTAGGCCCCGCTCGCGATGTCGTCCTTGTGATCGGGAATGCCGAACAGGATGACGCCGGGGATGTCCAGAGCCGCGATCTCCGCGCAATCCGCCACCAGCCGGTCGACGGATAGCTGGTATTGACCGGGCATCGAGGAGATTTCGGTCTTGATGTCCTCGCCCTCGACCACGAACATCGGGTAGATGAGGTTATCCACCGAGAGACTCGTCTCGCGCACCATGCGCCGCATGGCGGACGTCTCCCGCGTGCGCCTCGTGCGGTTTTTCACGTCGCTCCTGAGCGCCGAGAGGGTGAAGGCGTCATTGCTCGTCATCGGTTTGCACTCCCATTCATGAGGCCTGCTCGCCTCGTTCCGGTTTTCCGTAATAAGAAACAATGGCCCGCGCCACTCCGGGAATCGTCGATTCGGCGGCTTCCACGTCCGGCGCGACGCCCCACCTGCGCGCCGTGGCGCTGGTTGCAGGGCCGATGGAGGCCACGCTTGCACGCGCCATCCACCCTTTCGCCGTCTCCTCCCCCGCCGCCCGCATGAAGCCGTCTAGAGCGGAGGAACTCGTGAAGGCAAGCATATCAATTTTTCCCGCTTCAAGCTCTCCCCATACCTCGCGCAGCGCCTCGCGCCCTAGAGGCGTCGTCCGGTAAACGGCCACGTCATCCACGGAGGCCCCCATTCCCAAAAGCGCCTTGGGAATGGCGTCTCTACCCTCTTTCGCGCGGGCCAGCAAAACACGCTCTCCCGCCATGTCTTCGCCATCGAACAATTCGACGACGCCTTCCGCCACATATTTAACGGCTACCTTATCGGGCGTCCTCTCCAGATATTTCTCCACTGCAGCGGCCGTGGCGGGCCCGACGGCCAGGACCGACGTTTCCGCGGGGATCGCCTCGGGTGCAGCGCCAAGATCGCCAAACCTTTTCCCCAGATATTTCGGCCCGTTTGCGCTCGTGAAGATTATCCATTGATACGCATCCAGCGAGCGAATCGCCGCATCGGCTGCAGCCCAATCCTCGGGCTCCGTGATCCGTATCATGGGCGCAACGCGCACGCAGGCGCCCAGATCCGCCAGCATCTCGCCCATGCGCGAGGCTCCCTCCTCGGGGCGCGTGACGAGTATCGTCTTGCCCGCGAGGGGTCGTGCATCCAGGTCCACGATTTCAGTGTTGCTCATCGCGCATCCCTCAGAATCTCCGCCCCGCCGCTTGAGAGAACGTCCTCCGCAAGGTCTTCGGCCAAACCCATCGCGTCATCAGGCCGGCCCGTTCGTTCTTTTTCCACCATGCGCTCCCCGTCCACGCTCGCGAGACGGGCTTTCACCTGGAACCCGGCCTTTCGCATCTCGGCGAAGACGGCCAGTGGCAACTGGCACCCTCCTTCGAGACGCGCCATCACGGCCCGCTCGGCCATCACGGCCCGTTTCGTCTCTGGATGCTCCAGTCTTTCCATCAGGCTGCGCGTGGCCGCATCATCAGCTCTCGTCTCGACCGCGAGTGCGCCCTGCCCCGCGGCGGGCAGCATGAGTTCGGGCGCGAGCGACTCGGTCGCCCGCTCCTCCAGTCCAAGGCGTTTCAGACCCGCCAGCGCAAGAACCGCGGCCTCGGCTTCTCCCGCCGTCACTTTTTCTAAGCGCGTATCCACGTTACCGCGCAGCTCCACAATCTCTAGATCGCCCCGGTAGCGCCTGAGTTGCGCGATTCTCCTCAGGCTGCTCGTGCCGATTCTGCTGCCCGGCGCCAGGCCGCGAATCGATTCCCCGCCACGCGAGACCAGGGCGTCCCAGGGTTCTTCTCGTTCGGGAATCGCGGCGAGAATAAGTCCCTCGGGCAGTTCGCTCGGCAGGTCTTTCAGGCTATGGACGGCGGCGTCGATTTCGCCCTGCAAAAGAGCGTCTTCGATCTCCTTGACGAAAAGGCCCTTGCCGCCCAGCTCGTGAATCGGGGAGCCGAGCATGGCGTCGCCCCGCGTGCGGACGATGACTTCCTCTACGGCGAGGCCCGGATTCAATTCCTTCAGTTGCGAGGCCACCAGAGCCGTCTGCGCGCGCGCCAGCGCGCTGCCCCGCGTACCGAGGCGTAGCGTGTCGCTCATTGCTCAGTCCGATTCGTCCGGCTGCAAGCCCGGCGGGTCTTCATCGCTCTCGGGCTCCACGCCGAAGAGCTTCTGGACGGATTCGACCGAGATGCCCTCCACGTCTTCTTCCGACATTCGGCGCAATACTGAGAAGGGATGGTGGAGCAGCTTGTTGACCAGCGCCTTCGTCATGGCCTCAAGCGCCTCGCGGCCATCTTCGTCCAGTCCGGACAGGCGGGATATCGTTTTTTCGACTTCCTCCTGGCGCATCGATTCCGCAAAAAAGCGTATGGCCGCGAAGGTATGCCTGAGTTCCTCCGCCCTCTGGCGGGCGAGATAGGTTTCCACCTCGCTTTCGAGGATCGCGCGCGCGTCGCGGGCCACTTCCTCACGGCCCCGCAGGTTGTCCGCCGCGACGGACTGGAGATCGTCCACGTCGTAGAGATAGGCGTTTTCCAGATCGTTCACGTCGGGCGAGACGTTTCTCGGTACGGCGATGTCAATGAGAAAAACGGGCGCATCGCGGCGGCGCTCGAGAGCGGCGGCTACAGCCGGCTTGTCCAGTATGAATCCCTGTGAGGCCGTCGAAGTGATGACGACGTCGGCGTCGATGAGCGCTTCTTCCAGATTGTCGAAACTCAACGCAAGTCCCCCGAGTTTTGCAGCCAACTCCTCGGCGCGAGCGAGCGTCCTGTTCGCCACCTGGAGGGTGTCGGCCCCGCTCGCCTTGAGATGCCTCGCCGCCGCTTCGCCCATCTCGCCCGCCCCCAACAGGAGCACGTTCTTGCCCGAGAGGGAGCCGAAAATTCTTTTGGCCAAATCCACGGCGACGGAACTCACCGATACGGGCGACTCGCCAATCGGCGTCTGCTCGCGGATTTTTTTCGCCACGCGAAACGCCCGGGAGAAGAGGTTCGTGAGTGATTTTCCGGCATGGCCCGAGGCCTGAGCGACCCGGTAGGCTTCTTTCACTTGTCCCAGAATCTGCGGCTCGCCCACCACCATGGAATCGAGGCTCGACGCCACGGTGAAAAGATGTCGGGTGGCTTCGTCCTCGCGGTGAACGTAAAGATGAGCGTTCAGCTCTTCCGCGCCGATGTCGCGCGATTCCAGGAAAAAGCGGTGAATCGCGTCGAGGCCTTGATCGTAATCCTCCACGACGCTGTAGACTTCCACCCGGTTGCATGTCGAGAGGATGAGCCGCTCATCCAGGCCGCGATAGTCCGCCAGCCGGTCGAGCCACTCGCTCATATCCCCTTCCGGGAAATAGAGGCGCTCTCGAATGCTGAGCGGCGTGTTGTGGTGGCTCACGCCTGCGAGGATGATGGACATGCTATTCCGCGCTCCCTAGAAATGGACGACCAGCGCGAGGAGCGCGGCGAAGAAGGCCACCATCGAGAAAACGGCGGAGCGCTTTCCCTTCCAGCTTCTGGTGAGCCGGCAGATGAGCAGGAGGCCGTACGCGCCCCAGATGAGTATCAGCGGCCAGGTCCGCACCGGGTCGAGGCTCCAGTAGGCGCCGTGGCGCGATTTCGCCCACATCGAGCCGAGCAGCAGGCTCGCCGTGAGGAACGCGAAGCCGAAGTAGAGAATCTTGTGGTTCAGGTCGTCCAGGATGTCGAGCGAGGGCAGCCGGTGCAGCCAGGCGCTCGGCCTTCGGGATTTGAGTTGCTGCGATTGCACGAGATACATGAGCGCCGAGGCGAAGAGCAGAAAGAACGCGCCCCAGCTCAGAAGCGCCAGCACGGCGTGGCCCTTCAGCAGATAGCCCTGCACGGCGATCGAGCCCGCACCCCACACGCCGGGGAAAGCGGATGCGTAGCCCTCGAGAATGAAGGCCGCCGGCACGGCGAAACCGCCCAGGGCGATGTCGCGGTAGCGCGCGTAGACGATCAGGTACATCAGGATGATCACCCACGCCATCCCGCTCAGCCACGGCCCCCAGCCCTCGGGCGTGCTGGAGGCGAAGCTCACCCCAAGCATGAGGGTATGGAGCGCGAATCCTACGAGCAGCGCACCGATACCGTAGACGACGCCCGCCGACCTGCCCGTGCAGAGCAGATACAGGTGCGTGAGCGCAGCCACGAGATAGCATCCGATCAAGACGGCGACCACGGGATTTTCCCTCTCAGCGCGAGGCCATGGCTCGCGATTGTGAAGCAGCCTTTTCCATTTTCGTCCAAAGAGCGGGCGAACAAAGCCATTTAGACCACCATTTCGGGCATTTTGCAATAATCCGGTGCGCCGATGCGGCCCCGAGGCGCGGATTTTGCCTGGTTCATGTTGGCTTGAGGCGCCCATTCCCACTATACTCCACCCATCGAGCCCGTCCGCCCGCATATTTCACCTCGGGAGGGGCAGCAGACCGTGATACCGCTCCCCGATATTCACCCGCCCCTGATCAACGCCAGCGGCATCCTGAGCTACCCGGAAGTGTTCGCCGCTTTCGAGAGCGCGGGCGCGTGCCTGGGCGGCTACGTCACCAAATCGGTCGGCCCCCGCGAGAAGCCGGGCAACGACAATCCCGTGGTCGTATACCCCCCCGATGGCGCGGTGCTCAACTCCCTGGCACTGCCGACGCAGAGTGCTGAGGACTGGGAGCGCGACCTGGAAGAGGTAAAGCTCAGAAAGGCGAAGCTCATCGTCTCCGTCTACGGCGGGGATGCCTCGGAGTTCGCCGGCGTCACGCGCCGGATGTCGAGGTTCTCCGACGCCATCGAGGTGAACCTGGGTTGTCCCAACAAGGAGCCGGGCGAGCAGACCATCATGGAGAGCATCGGCCAGAACCCCGCCCTCTCCGCCGAGGTGATCGAGCGCGTACGGGACGAGACGGACAAGCCCGTCATCGCCAAGCTCTCGCCCAACAGCGACTACCTCGCCGTGGCGGATTCATGCATGAACGCGGGCGCTGACGCCCTGGGCTGCGGCAACACCCTGGGGCCGGGCCTGGCCGTGGATATCCGGAGCCGGGCGGCGATTCTCGCGGGCACGACGGGCGGCATCAGCGGCCCTGCGCTCAAGCCCGTCAACCTGCGCATGACGTATGAGGCGTACGCGCGCTTCCGCTGCCCCATCGTCGCATACGGGGGCATCGAAACCTGGGAGGATGCCGTGGAATACATCCTGGCGGGGGCGAGCGTCCTGGGGATAGGCACCGCCTTCATGCGAAAGAGCACGATTGAAGCCGCAGCCCTCACCCGGGACATCTGGGAGGGGATTCAAAACTATCTGGCCGGGGAACCCATGTCCGCGCTCATCGGCGCCGCGCACCGTACGGCGGATGGAGTCGGCTCCCATGCGTAGCGTTTTCAAGGTGGTGGAGAATCGCCGGGAAAGCGAGTGGACGCACACGGTTTTCTTCGATCAGGAAATCGAATCCCAGCCGGGGCAGTTCATGATGGTCTGGCTGCCGCGCCTGGGAGAAAAACCCTTTACGCTCTCCTACCCCAACGCCGTCACCGTGAAAAAAGCCGGTGCGTTCACCGAAGAACTGACCGCCCTTAAGCCGGGAGACGAAATCGGGCTGCGCGGTCCGCTGGGTCAGGGTTATCCTCCCCTCAAGCGCCCCGCTCTCATCGGCGGCGGCGTGGGGATCGCGGAACTGAGGCTCTTGGCCCTCGCCTCGGAAGCGCCTTGTTTCGTCCTCGGCGGGCGCACGGCGGATGAGATTCTCTTCTACGAGGAATTCAGGGAACTCGGCCCCGTACACGTCGCCACCGAAGACGGCGCCCTGGGGCACAAGGGCCTGGTGACGGAACTCCTGCCCGTCGAGGCGGAGAGCTACGCCGTCTGCGGGCCGGAGCGGATGATGGCCGCGTGCCTGCCGAAACTCCCCGCCGAGCGGACGTATTTCGCGGTCGAGAGGTATATGAAGTGCGCCGTCGGCCTGTGCGGCCAATGCACCTGCTCGGGCTGGCGTGTATGTACGGACGGCCCCATATTCCCCGCGACCACCGTTGCGCAGATGGATGATTTCGGAACGCGAAGGCGCTCCAAGAGCGGGAAATGGGAAGCGGTATAGAAAAAGATATCTTCCCAAGGTGATTCGGCTGTGCCTATAATCAGGCCGCAAGCGAAAGATTCTTGACCTTCACGAGGCTTCAGGCGGAGGACAGGCCATTCAATTCCGTGTGCTGGGCTGCGCGGGCGGGAAAGCGCCCGGATGTCATCTGACGTCTTTCCTCATCAACGAAGAGTTGCTGCTGGAAGGCGGTTCGGCCGCCTCGGGCCTCACCATCGAGGAACAGGCCCGGCTCACCGGCGTCGTGGTTTCCCACGCGCACCTGGATCACATTGCGGAACTTCCCTACCTCGCCGACAACATCTTCGGCCTGCGGGAGGATTCGCTCAAGGTCATCGGCGCGCGAGACGTGCTGGAAGTGATTCAGCAATCCATCTTCAACAACGCCGTCTGGCCGAATTTTTGCGAGATACGCCACGGCGATACGCCGATACTCGATTTCTCGGCCATCGAGGAGGTGGAAACCCGCTCCCTGGGCGGAATCCGTTTCACTCCCTACGCGGTCGATCACAAGGGGACCACTTTCGGCTTCATCATCCAGGACGCAGAAAGCGCGCTGCTCTACACCAGCGACACGGGGCCTACGGAGGCCATCTGGCGGGGCGCTTTCGAGACAGAAAACCTGCGCGCCATCATCACGGAGGTGTCGTTCCCGAACAGGATGGAGGAGCTTGCGCGCATGACCAGGCACATGACCCCCGCCATGCTCCATGCGGAGATGCGAAAAATGCCGCCCGGTATTCCCGTTTACATTTTTCACATCAAGGCGCAGTATCACGATGAGACCAGGGCGGAAATCGAGGCGCTGAACGAGCCCAGAGTCCAGTTGCTCGAAGAGGGAAAGACGTATCACTTGTGAAGAAGGGGCGAGCCGGGGGATGAGACCACCATCCTGCGTATCGCCACACTGAAAATCACCGAAAGGATGAGGAGACGCTTTCGTGGAAGACATCGAAGCGCAAAGAAAACACAGCCGCATCATGGCCGAGCGGATCAGCGGCATTCTGGCCGGAGAGATCGAAGGCGTCGATGAGGACATCCGCTACAGCTACCAGGAGAAGAGCTTCAGGCTCTGGTGGGGAGAGCGGGGCGACCCGGACACCACGGCCCTCATCACCTTCGAACAAATGGCCGCATTGAACGACGAGGAACTGCGTCAGATTATCCGTTCATCTGTCATCGGCTAGGAATCGCCGGTCGCAAAGGAGAGATTCTGCATTTTTATTTCCGTGCAAAATACTTATATTTCAACTAGTTATCAGCGTTAGCTAAATTGAAATATAGATCGTCTCTCTGCCCGTTACGGGGCGGGAAACAGCAGGCCGCACGACAATCGGGCGCTGTGGTGAATCGGCCCGCAAAGCAGCTTCTTTCTTCTGGCGCATCAGGCGATATTGGCCAGTTCCTGATAAATGCGGAAAATCGAACTCCCGTCCTCATGCTGCCTGCCCTTGCTTCGCTGGGCCATATAGAGATGCTCCAGCAGGCCGCCGAGCGGCACGGGCACGTCGAGGTCCTTGGCGGAGTCGATGGCGCATTCGAGGTCCTTTAGCACTATCCATATCGGGCCCGATTCGGGGAAATTCCCGGCCAGCATGTCCTTGCCGCGCACCTCGAGCACGTTCGAACCGGCGGCGCCCGAGCACAGCGTCTCCAGCATGACGTCTTCGGGGATTCCCGCCTTGAGACCGAGCGTGAGGCCTTCGCATGCGCCCGCGATGTTGATGAAGAGCACGAGATTCACCACCAGCTTGAGCTGTGCGGCCAACCCGTTTTCCTCGCTCACGAAAATCGTCTTCTTGCCGATGGCGTCGAAGGCGGGTTTCGCCTTATCGAATGCGTCCCTGGGGCCTGCGGCCATCACCACCAGATCCTTGACGGCCGCCTGCTTGCCCACGCCGCTCACCGGGCAATCGAGCCAGCTCACGCCCTTCTCGCCCGCTTTTTCCGCCATTTCCTTGGAAAATTTGGGCGGAACCGTGCTCATATCCGCGATGACGCCGCCGGAGGAGATACCCTCCAGAACGCCCCCTTCTCCCGTCACCGCCTCTTCCACGACCCTGTAGTTCGGCAGCGAGGTCATCACCAGGTCGGCTCCATCAGCGGCGTCCGCAGGCGAAGACGCCCGGCGCAGGTTCTTGCCTTCGAATTTCCCGTACATCGCATCGAGCGGGTCGAAGCCCGCCACTTCCATGCCGGCGTCCAGCATATGCCCCGAAAATGCGCCTCCCATGACGCCCAAACCCACGACTCCCACTTTCATGCTCACGGCTCAAGCTCCTTCTGAATGCGGCGGCAAGGGAACGGCCTCGCTCCGCCGGTGTCGAATGCGAATAAGTTGTCAGTCCTCACATGCTCAATGAATGATGTAGCCGCCGTCCACCACGAGGTTGTGCCCGTGAACGAAAGAAGCATCCCCGGAGGCGAGAAACAGCACGGCATTCGCTATCTCGGTCGGCTCGCCGAAGCGCCCCATCGGTATGTTCCCGCGGCGCTCCGCGCGCTCCTCGGGCGTTTTGTAGGCGTGTTTCCTGAGATATTCCGTCGCCGTAGGGCCGGGGCTGACGGCGTTCACCAGAATGTTCTCCCCGGCGAGTTCGAGCGCCATGGAGCGGGTGAGCTGAATCAGGGCCGCCTTGGTCACGGCATAGAGCGCGGTATTGCGCGCCGCTACGGAGCCCAGCTGGCTGGCAATATGGATGATTCTCCCGCCGCCCGCCTCCCGCATGAGCGGCAACACCGCCTGGCTCGCGAAGAACGGAGCCCGCAGGTTCACCGCGACCACGCGGTGAAAATCCGCATACGAGAACGTGCCGAACGGCTGGCTCGCCCGGATCCCTGCGTTGTTCACGAGAACGTCCACGCCGCCCAGAGCGCTTGCTGCGGCCTCCACCATTTGCTCGGCGGCGCCTTCCTCCATCAAATCGAAGGCTCCGTAAACAGCGGAGCCTCCGGCGGCCCCGCATTCGCGCGCGACGTTTTCGAGTTCATCCCCCGTTCCATCGGCGGCCAGATAGAGGCGCGCTCCCTCGGCCGCGAAGCGCCGGGCCACGCATTCGCCGATTCCGCGCGATGCGCCCGTCACGAGCGCCCTTTTTCCATCCAAACGGCTCAACTTGCGTTTCTCCCGAGAAAAAGTTGCGCTAGTATTGACCCCGGCGCGACGCCGCGCGCCCGGGATACCCAGAACAAGGAGAGTGGCACGATGCCCCGACCGGAAACCTCTTTTGAAGAACTACAGCACGTCGCCGTCAAGGTGTCCGACATCGAAGAATCTCTCAAATTCTACACCGAGATCCTCGGTTTCACGCTTTCGGAGCGTCACGACCCCGACGAACACCCAAGCCTGGGCATGGGTCTTTGCTTCCTGCGCTGCAGCGCGTTTCATCACGATTTGAACCTAGTATATCACACCGGCGAGCAGCCCGCGCTCAAGGAGATGAAAACCGACGATCAAGGCCCCGTGAAGGACCTGGGGTTGCATCATTTCGCGTTTCGGGTAAAAGACCGCTCGGAGTTCTTCGCCTGGCGGGACTGGCTCGAGGAATGCGGGATCAAAATCGTGCGCGGCCCGGTGGTGCACAGCCCCACGCACCCGGAGGGCGACGGCACCTGGGGGGAGAACAGGGCCATGTACTTCTGCGACCCCGACGGCCACCGGATCGAAATCTTCTGCGACCTGGCCCGGATGGACGAGGCCAACGGCATCGAGAAGGAATGGTATGAAGACAGGCTCCGCC
>JAPOYD010000123.1 GCA_026706735.1 Nitrospinota bacterium
CGCAAGAGCGCGACAGCGGGCAAGAGAGATGCCATATTCGGCATGAAGGGAGGCGGCATCGGTCTCGGGCTGCCCAGCGCGCGGGGCGGCAAAACGGCCCTGCCCGATACGCCCGTGGTCTGCCTCTCGGGAGACGGCTCCGCGATGTACGCCATCCAGGCGCTATGGAGCGCCGCGAAATACGATCTGGACGCGGTGTTCGTGATTCTGAACAACAAGAGCTACCGGATTCTCAAAGAAAGAGTCTTGCGGCTCGACGGCAAGACGCAGGAGCACCGGCAATTCGTCGCCATGGATTTCAAGGAGCCAGAGCTCGATTTCATCCAGATGGCCGGGTCCATGGGCGTGACCGCGACACAGGCGAAGACGCCTGCCGAACTCAAAGAGGCCATGGGGAAAGGATTGGCGAGCGGCAAGCCCTATCTCATCGACGCTCATATCGAATACGAGCGTCTCGAGAACTAAACAGGCTCAGACCACGCCCATCTTCTCTCCATAGGCTTCCAGAGCCTGCTCGAAACAGGCGAGAGGCGCGCGAACCACGCCCGCGCCCACCTGGCCGACGCCCGGTTCTTTATGCGCGATGCCTGTGTTGATGACGGGCGTGACGCCGAGTTTCACCACCCTGGTGATGTCTATCCCTGTGGGAACCCCCTGAAAATCGAGGGCGGGAATCGTCCACTCGGGGTTCCGACCCTGGGTGATCTCGTACATGGAGCGGGAATAATTCAGCGCATCCGCGGCGCTCCCCGCCCCCACGAACCCGACGACGGCGGGCGCTGCGGCCATGGCGAATCCCCCCAGCCCCATCGTCTCGATGATCGTGGAATCGCCCATGTCCGGATTGGCGTCCTCCTCGCCGAAGCCGGGAAAATACAGCCCCTCGGGCATCTCAACGGGCGCCGTGAACCACGCATCCCCCGTCGCGCTCACCCGGATGCCAAAGTCCGTACCGTTGCGGCACATCGCCGTGACGATGCTCGACGCCTCGATGCCGCGCACCGGGTCCATCACCGCCTTGCCGGTCGCCATCGCGACGTTCAGGAAAAACTGATCGTTTCCGCCGATGAAGGACAATACTTCTTCAAGCGCCTTTCCCTCTCCCGCGACGCGCGCCAGCGCGGGCGCCGCCTCGCGCATGAAGAGGCTCGTACAGGCCACGTTGCGCTGGTGCATCTCGTCCCCCATCGAAAGCCCCCGCGCGATGATGCCCTTGAGCGGCAGCCCTCCAGTGGCCTGGAGGGCATCCGAGAGCGCGGGCGCCAGGCGCTCCGCCAGCCAGCGAAGGCGATCCAGCACCTCCTCGTCGTTTCCGCCGAAGCGCATCACCTTCCCCAGACCCTCGTTCAGGGTGCAATATGCCCGGTTCCCGAATTTCGCGTTCTCCACGATCATCACCGGCATCGAGCGCGTGGTGATGCCCGTCATGGGGCCGACGGCGTCGAAATGATGATTCGGGTGGAAGGCGACCCCGCCCGAGGCGGCGAGCGCCTCGCCCGAGGTCAAATCATCCGCCCAGCCTTCCAGGACGGTCGCTCCCGCAATCGCCCCGCGCAGGGGGCCGCACATCCGCTCCCACTCGATCGGGGGGCCGGCATGAAGGAGAACGCCCTCCTCCAGACCCGGTATCACCTCGTCCGCCGGGCGCACATCCACCAGAACGGGTTCCGCCTCGGTGATTCGACTTAGCGCCTCCGCGTTCGCGTCCGAGATCACGCCCATCAATCCATCTCCCTCCAGGTCGTCTCCGCGACGTTCTCCACGATAACGCGTCCCCCTTTCACCACGAATCTCTTCTCGGGCTGATCGATGAGGACATCGTCGAAATTCACGGAATCCAGGACCACGAAATCAGCCGCGCAGCCAGGCCGCAGACCGTAGTCCCCCTCCACCCCCAACGCCTTTGCGCCGTTGGTCGTGAAAAGCCGGGGAATCACGCCCCTGTCCGCTGCGCCGCTCATGTGGAGCGCATGGGCGAGGAGAAGGCCGATTTCGAGCAAATCGCCGCGCCCCGAGGGCGTGAAGGCGTTGCGGATGTTGTTTGATGAAATGGCGACGTTGACACCCGCGCTCAAAAGGTCCTTGACGGGGGCGAGACTTCTGAAGCGAGGCGGCTCCTCCCCCCTTCCGCCCAGGAACAGGTCCGTCGCCGGCAAGGGCAGGACGGAGATGCCCGCCTCTAGAATCTTCTCGATGACCGGTGCAGCCACATCCCTTGGCATGGCGCCCAGGGAGGTGAGATGGCCGACGGCCACCCGGCCCTGCAAGCCGGCGGCCATCGCGCGGGCGGCCACGGAGTCGATGTTCCTCACCTTGGGGTCGTCCGCGAAATCGAGATGAAAATCCAGGCCGCAGCCGAACGCCTCGGACATCCCGAAAACGATGTCCAGGTGCCGCTCGGCGTCCAGGTCGTTATACGGGATTCCGCCCACCAAATCCCCGCCCATCCGCATGGCCTCGCGCATCAAATCCTCCGTTCCCGGCTGCTGCTCGATGCCTTCCTGGGGAAAAATGACGAGTTGAAAATCCGCAAGCCCTGCGTATTTCTCCCTGAGCGCCAGGGCGACTTCCACCCCCTTGAGGCCGACGATGGGGTCGACCTCCACCTGCGCGCGAAACCACGTGGCGCCGTGCCGGATGCACATGCGCAGCGCGCGCTCGGCGCGCTCCATGATGTCTTGTTTCGTGACGGTTTTCTTGAGCGCCAGCGTGATGGAGATGGCGTCTTCGAGCGTACCGGAAAGGTTGGGCTCGCGCTCTTCCAGAAACGCCTTGTCCAGATGGATGTGGCTCTCGACGAACGCCGGCAGCACGACGCGAGCGCCCAAATCCATCTCCTCGCAGCCGGTATCGTTCTCGATTCCAGGCGATATCCGCGAAAACCGCCCCCCGGCGACGCACAAGTCCACCAATGCTCCGCTCGACTCAATTCTGGCGTTCCTGAAAATTCTATCGTCCGTCATCTCGGCGCTCATGACCATTTAACCGGAATAAAACAACACCCTAACAGATACGAAACGCGCATCACCCATAGGCGCATAATGGATAATTTCGACACTACGAACTCTATCTTTCCGCGCGGATTTTCGCCAGCGAATAAGGAGGAAGCGGGAAAAACCCCGTTTTCCATCAGCTTGACCCACACCTGGAATCGTGAACATAATGAAAGACTCAGGACTATATTTCATATGGGTTCCCGTGTGGCTTGACGACCCTGTGACGGGCATCGGGGGACTTGCTTTCAGGCGCACCGTCCCCGGACGAGAGAGAGACTTGCATGACCACTCTGAGCTTCACGAACATTCTCGTTCTCAGCTATAACTCCCTCTCCTACGCCGCGATTCTGTTTCTCCTGGCGAGCGGTCTCTCGCTCATCTTCGGCGTGATGCGCATCGTGAACCTCGCGCACGCCGCTTTTTTCCTCTTCGCCGGCTATCTCGCCCTCGAGTTCTACAACATCATTTTCGGCTCCCTGAGCCTGATGCCGCGAATCATCCAGCTCGTCTCGTGGACCCTGCTCTATTTCGCATGGCGGGGACTTAACGCTTACGTCGCTCCCAGACATGCAGCACTTGCGCTGCTTCTCGCCTATATCGTTCTCGAAACCTTGTGCAGCCTGGCATGGGGCTTCAGATTCTTCGAGCTCTTCTTCCCGCACGTGCCCGTCAAACCCGTGGACAGGATCAATTTCCCGGGCATGATGGCCGCCATCGTCGTCGCCCTCGCCATCGCGGCGCTGTGCGGGATGTTCATCGAGCGCTTTTTCCTGCGCCGACTCGGGCAGGACACGCTCTCCCAAGTTCTGGTGACCATCGGCTTCGCGTTCATCCTGCAAGACGGCTCGCTCTACACCTGGGGCGGGGACAACTTCATGCTCAAACAGCCCTGGCCCCTCAACTTCAGCGCCGTCGTCTGGGGCCTCTCGCTGCCCCAGTACCGCGCCTTCATGATCGTCATCGCCGTCGTCGTGGCCGCGGGCCTGTTCCTGGGGATAGAGCGCACCCGCCTCGGCGCCATCATGCGCGCGGCGGTGGACGACCCCGAGATGGCGCGTGGCATCGGCATCAACACCAACGTCGTGCAAATGGCGATATTCGCCATCGGGGCGCTGCTGGCCGCCACGGGCGGCGTGGTGGGCGGCGCGTTCTTCGGCGTCTACCCGGGGCTCGATTTCGAGATACTCCCCTATGCGTTCGCCGTGGTGATCATCGGCGGGCTCGGCAGCCTGGGCGGCGCCGTCCTCGGCAGCATCGTGGTCGGCTTCATCGAGAACTTCGGGACCGCGCTGTTTCCCGAACTCTCCTATTTCGCGCTCTTCGCGCCCATGGCCATCATTCTGGCGATCAAGCCGACCGGCCTGTTCGGAAAGGGTTGAGCCTTGGTGGAGAACCTGGCGGAGAAAAGAAGGATATTCATCGTACTGGGCGCCTTCGTCGCTCTCGGCGCCGTCACGCCGTTTCTCGACCTTTTCATGCAGAGCCTGGTGACAGAAATACTCGTCTTCGGCATCCTGGCCATGAGCCTGGACCTCCTGCTGGGATTCACCGGACTGGCCTCCCTGGGACACGCCGCCTATTTCGGTGTCGCCTCCTACACCACGGCCATCATCATGACGAAAGAAGACTGGACGTGGACCTTCGCCGCCTTCCAGTGGGCGGACTCGCTGGGGCTGGGCCTTTTCTACATATTCATCTTCGGGCTCGTCGTGGCCCTTGCCTTCGCCGCATTCTTCGGTTTTCTGGCCATCCGCGCCGTGGGGGTGTATTTCCTGATGATCACCCTCTCTCTCGCCATGGTCATCTGGGGCCTGGCGTACCGCTGGAGCGCCGTGACCGAAGGGGACAACGGCATCAACGTCCTGGGAAGGCCGTCCCTGTTCGGCATATCGCTGGAGTCGGAAATTCCGTTCTTCTACTTCACGCTCGCGGTGTTCCTCATCTGCCTGGGCCTGATGTACATGTTCGTGAAAAGCCCCTTTGGAAAAACGCTGGTCGGCATCAGGGAGCGCGAGGAGCGCATGCAAATGCTCGGCTACAACATCTGGCTCCATAAATACCTCGCGTTCATCATCGCGGGCGTTTTCAGCGGCGTCTCGGGCGTCTTGTGGACACTGTTCAACCTTTTCGTGAGTCCGCCGGACATCGAACTCATCACCTCGGCCGAGGCGCTTTTCATGGTGGCGCTGGGCGGCCCCGCCACGCTGGTTGGCCCGGTGATCGGCTCGGCCATCATCCGGTCGCTGCAACAGTTCATCAGCATCTACGTGGAACGCTGGCCGCTGATTCTGGGCGCCATCTACATCATCACCATCATGTTGGGACGCCTATACGGCGTTGAGGGAATTCTTGGATTGTTCGGCAAGTTTCGCAAACCCGCTGCTTCGCCTGAAACCCCGGAGGGCTGAGGACGGAGCGGCACCGCGTCTCCTAGACGAAATGAGGGAGGAAAAAACATGAAACGGAAATTCATCACCATCATCGCAGCACTCGGCATCGCCTTTTCCGCCGGATTCGGCAGCGCTCAGGCCGCCGAGGTGCGCATCGGGTTCATCGCGCCGATGACGGGCATCTTCGCCCAGATTGGCAAGGACATGAGCAACGGCTTCAAGATGTACCTGGCGCACACGAAGAACAAGATGGGTCCCCTGGACGTCAAGTTCATCCTCGAGGACTCGACCGGCAAGCCGGCAGTGAACGTGCGCAAGGCGCTCAAGCTCATCAAGCGCGACAAGGTGCACATGTTCATCGGCGGCCTGCTCGCCAGCACCGGGTATGCGCTCGCGCCGGTGTCCAACCGCTTCAAGGTGCCCTACATCTCGCCCGTGCCGGCGGCGGACGACCTCACCCAGCGCAAGCTCTTCAAGCACTTCCTGCGCAGCGGCTTCACGAGCAGCCAGAACAGCCATCCTCTCGCCGAGTGGGCCTACGACCAGGGCTACCGCAACGTGGTCACCATCGGCGCGGACTACGCGTTCGGCTACGAGACCGTGGGCGGCTTCCACAAGGCCTTCGAGGCGCGCGGCGGCAAAATCGTCAAGAAGATCTGGGCGAAACTCGGCACGAAGGACTTCGGTCCCTATCTGCCCCAGATACCCAAGGACGCCGACGCCATCTTCACCCTGATGGTCGGCCCCATGTCCCTGGCCTTCCCGAAACAGTTCCGCGCCGCTGGATTCAAGATGCCGATGCTCGGTGGCGTGACGAGCGCGGACGAGTTCATCCTGCCCAGCATGGGCGATGAAGCGCTCGGCTACGTGACGGCCTCGCAGTACAGCGCCGCTCTCACGACGGACAAGAACAAGGCGTTCGTCAAGGAATACCAGCAGCGCTACGGGAAGATGGCCTCCTACTACTCGGAGTCCTGCTACACCACGGGCCAGTGGGTGGACCTCACGCTCAAGAAGATCGGCTACAAGCCGGACAACACCGATGCGTTCCTCGAGGCGTTCAAGACCATCCGCATCAACGCCATCAGGGGGCCGGTGTATCTGGACGCTTACGGAAACCCGGTGCACAACAGCTACATCCGCCGGGTGACCCGCGTGAAGGGCGATCGCCTGGGTCTGGGCGTAAAGCCGAACTCGCTCTGGAACCTCGTGATCAAGACCTACCCCGCCGTGGGTCAGTTCTGGAAGTGGCCGGCGAAGGAATTCCTGAAAGATCCCGTGTACAGCAAGAAGTTCCCGCCGTGCCCGCATTGTAAGTAAGGGCGATTTTTTCCGCCGTCCGGGCTTCACGGCCTGGGCGGCGGATTCGCGCCGGGCTTCCTAGAGGAGCAATCAGGTTTTGACGAACGGGCAACAGGGGCTGGAGCTGGAGAGCGTCACCAAGCATTTCGGCGGCCTGCACGCCGTCGAGGACGTGAACCTGCGCCTGAACCTCGGCGAGCGGCGGGGAATCCTGGGGCCGAACGGAGCCGGGAAGACCACGCTGTTTCACCTGATAACGGGCGTGCTTCCGCTCACCTCGGGCCGCATCCGCCTTTTCGGGCAGGACGTCTCGGGGTGGCCCACCCACAAGCGCGTGGCCCTGGGGATGGCGCGCACCTTCCAGATCACCAGCCTGTTTCCCAAGCTCACCGTGCTCGAGAACGTCCTTCTCGCCGTGCAGGGCTTGCGGAAGATGAAGATGGTGATGCTGAAACCGCTCTACAAGTACAAGGACGTGTACGAAAAAGCCGAAAAACTGTTGACCGACGTGAACTTCTGGCACTTGCGGGATCAGGAAGTCCGCAACCTCTCCCACGGAGAACAGCGCCAACTCGAGATCGTCCTGGCGCTGGCGAGCGACCCCAAGGTGTTGCTTCTCGACGAACCCTCCGCCGGCCTGGCCACGGGAGAATCCCACGAGATGGCCGATTTCCTGAAATCACTCGACCCCGGAATCGCCATTCTCCTGATCGAGCACGACCTCGACGTCATATTCGAGGTCGTCTCCCACATCAGCGTTCTGCACTACGGAGAGGTTCTCGCCGAGGGACCCAGCGACGACATCCGCAACGACCCCAAGGTGCAGGAAATCTATCTCGGAAAGGCGGAGTGACGTGTCGACCCTTCTGAGCGTGAACGACATCCATACCTACTACGGCGACTCCTACGTCCTGCAGGGCTTGAGCATCCACGTCGACGAGGGAGAGACGCTGGGCATTCTCGGCAGAAACGGCATGGGCAAGACGACGCTGATCAACTCGATCATGGGTTTCGTGCCGCCGAGGCGGGGCGCCATTCATTTCCGGGGGGAGGATATCACCACTGTGAGCAGCTTCGACATTTCCAAAATGGGAATCGGCCTGTGCCCGCAGGGCAGGCGCGTGTTCCCGACCCTCTCGGTGCGCGAAAACCTCCTGGTGGCGCAACAGGAGCACGACGTGGGCTACCGCTGGGATTTCAAGGAAGTGTACGAACTCTTCCCCCGCCTCGGCGAGCGCGCCGGCCAGCGGGCGGGTTCGCTCTCGGGCGGCGAGCAGCAGATGCTGGCCGTGGGCCGCGCCCTGATGACCAACCCGAGCTGCCTCATCATGGATGAACCCTCCGAGGGGCTCGCGCCCATGATCATCCAGGACATCGGGAACGCCATTCAATCGCTCAAGGCCGAAGGCCTCGCCGTCGTGCTCGTCGAGCAGAACGCCGCCTTCGCCGTCAAGACGGTGGACAGGGTTTGCGTCATCGCGAACGGGAAGGTCGTCCATGAATCCTCGCCGCAGGAGTTGTGGGCGAACGAGGAAGTCAGAAAAACCCATCTTGGAATCGGCTGAAAAAACCCTCGCGCAACAGAATCCATTCATAGTATTCTTCGAATAGCAGTAACGGAAAGTGAAACTGCGAGCGGAGATACGCTTCAGAGAGGATGTTTCCCGGGTTTCACTTCAGGAGATGAGTTCGGACCCGGGCGCGCCTCTCCCCGTCACCCGAAGAAAACCCGGTCTGACGATAGCGCCGGGGGCCAGAAATGACGAACCCGCCGCCGCTCCCGACCATGACGCCAAGGCGATAACCCTCATGCTGTTGGACCGCTATATCGACGCCGTTCTTCGCTATCGATGGCTGGTCGTCGCGATTGCCACGCTGGTCACGCTAATCACGGTAGCAGGTGCTCGCTTCATCGGCGTTACGAACGACTACCGCATCATGTTCAGCGAAGAAAATCCACAGTACATCGATTTCAAGGCGCTCGAGAACATTTTTTCGACATCCAACATGGCGTTCATCGCCATCGCGCCCCGAGGGGGTTCGGTTTTCACCCGTGAGGCGCTCGGCGCGCTGGAGGAATTGACGGAAGCCGCGTGGCGAACACCCCATTCCAGACGGGTCGACTCACTTACAAACTACACCCATAGCCGGGCGAAGGGAGATGAACTCATCGTCGAGCCGCTAATCGATGACGCGCGCTCGTTGAGCGATGCCGACCTCGCGCGAGTCAGGAAAATCGCGCTCGAGTCGCGCGATCTGCCCGGTCGCCTGGTCTCCCGGAAGGGGCATGTGGCCGGGCTGGCGATCACTTTCGTCCTGCCCGACGACATGGACGCTGCGGTGCTCTCGATAAACGACTATCTGAACGCCCTTTTGAAGAAAGCCGGCGCAAGATACCCGGAGGTCGCCTATTACCTGAGCGGTGACGTGATCAGTAACCGCACTTTCTCCGTGGCGACTTACAACGATTTCGTCTTCCTGGCTCCACTCGTGTTCGTCATGATCGTCGTCATCAGCACACTTCTGTTGCGCTCGTTTCTCGGCACGTTTTCCATCATTGTCGTGATCGGGTTCGTCATCTTCAACACGATGGGGATTGCGGGCTGGCTCGGCACGGTGTTCAGCCCCGTAAATGCCGGCGTACCGACCATCGTCATGGCGACATGCGTCGCCCACTCAATCCACATCATCACGACCACCCTGCTGGGCATGGGCCATGGGTTGGACAAGGACAGGGCGATTGCCGAATCGCTTCGGACCAACGCCTGGCCAGTGTTTCTGACTTCGATCACGACCGCCATCGGATTCCTGAGCCTGAACTCCTCGGATTCGCCTCCCGCCCGTATTCTGGGGAATCTCGTGGCGCTCGGCGTGCTGTGGGCCTTCGTCTACTCGATGACCCTGCTGCCGGCAATGCTGTCGCTTGTGCCCATGCGCGCGCGCCGAATTCCCTCCGATAAATCCCCGTTCTTCGAACGCCTGGGCGCTTTCGTGGTCAAACGACGCGCGTTTCTGCTCTGTTTCGTCGTTGTTCTGACGGCTGTTCTCATCACTGGTATCCCCCGAAACGAACTGACCGACAGATGGGCGCACTATTTCGACGAGCGCTATCGGTTCCGCCGCGATTCGGATTTTATCTTTGATAACCTGAACAGTATGAATATCCTGGAATACGCGCTGAAAGCGGGGCGCGAAGGCGGCATCGCCGATCCCGAATACCTGAAAAAAGTCGAAGCCTTCGCCAATTGGTACCGGGAGCAGCCGGAAGTGAGCCACGTCCAGGCTTTTTCGGACATCATGAAGCGCCTCAACAAGAACATGCACGGCGACGACCCGTCTTACTACAAAATCCCCGAGGACCCCAAGCTCGCCGCGCAATATCTCCTGCTGTATGAGTTTTCCCTTCCCTTCGGTATGGACCTCAACGACCGCATCGACGTCGCCAAATCCACGACGCGAATGAGCGTCATGGTTCGCAGCCGCTCCTCCAAGGACCAGCGCGAACTCGACGAGCGCGCCAAAGCCTGGCTCCGCGCCAACATCCCCGAATTCGCAACCGAAGCGTCGGGCATCACCATGATATTCGCGCATCTATCAATCAGAAACATCCACAGCATGCTGCGCGGCACGTTCATCGCCATGCTGCTCATCTCTTTCCTGCTGATCCTGGTTTTCAAAAGCGTGCGTCTGGGGCTCATCAGCCTCGTGCCCAACTTCATCCCCGCCGCCATGACCTTCGGCCTGTGGGGCTACATGGTCGGCCAGGTGGACTTTGCCGGCTCGTTGATGACCGCCATCGCATTCGGAATCATCGTGGACGATACGATTCACTTTATGAGCCGATATCTGAAAGCCCGCCGGATGGGCTTCCCCGCGCCCGAGGCCGTGCGCGCCGCCTTTCGAATCGTGGGCCAGGCGCTGTGGACGACGACGGCGGTTTTATCACTCAGCTTCCTGGTGTTCGCCACATCGGGGTTCCATGGGAGCAGGACGCTCGGTATGATGGTGGCGATCACGCTCGTTTTCGCGCTCCTCGCCGATTTCCTGCTTTTGCCGACACTGTTGATGGCTCTCGACCGGAAGAAGTGACGGGTTGGCTCCGTTCACCCTTTGAGCAAAGGGCTAAAAACGCGAGTGAATCCTTGGCGGAGGGATTGCTGACGGACGGTGAAGTCGACAAAAACCCGCGTGGCTCAGGCTGAAAAACCTCTTGCGCGGGAGAAGGGATTTGATAGTATATGTAAAAATACGGTTAAGGAAAGCGACACAATTTATTGCAAGCGAGCATAACGGCGTTTCTATATCTTTGAGAACTTATATTAAGTACTTTTATCCGCAAGATGTGAATGAATAGACGAATATGACCATTGTATATTGGCTGGATTCATTCTTCGTTTCACCGAAGATTCGTGGAAGCCGCTGAATGAATTTTTGAGGAGACATTGCGGCGATGCAGATACCATCCGCCTACGTTGAAGGCTACGAGCAAAAGGCGCGTCTTCACGATCAGGAACTGGCGGACCTCTACATCCGGCACACCACAATCGGCGACCCCGTTCTCGACCCGATAATGGAGGAGATATCCTCCATCCCCGCCTACGACCTGCACGCGTTCATTGAGGCGGGCATAGAACAGCATGACGGCGTTCTGCGGGAAGCGCCGCAACCCCTGCGCGATTTCTTCTGGAATTTCGAAGAGCCTTCATGGCTCGACCACGAAGCCTTCAAGCCGGGGGTCCGCTGTTTCAACGTCAACGTCG
>JAPOYD010000085.1 GCA_026706735.1 Nitrospinota bacterium
GGGTCCCCCTCAAGGGGGGAGTGATTTGGTATCTCGCGAGTGACGGGACGTGATCTTCAAGGGGAGTCGTACTCGTCGCTCTCCGCTGTCGCCGGGCCGTCCGGTACCCCGTCCGGCTATGCCTTCATGCGGGCGTTCTCGGGGTCGAACATCTCCGAGGGCGAAGCCACGCTCACCGGGAAGCGCTCGTTCATGTATTGCACCTGCAGCTTGTTGCCGGCCGCCGCCTGCTCGATCGGCAGATAGGCCAGCAGGAGGTATTGGCCGAGGGAGGGCCCCGCGCCGGCCGAGGTGACGAAGGACGCCCGTCCTTTGGCGTCGACGAGGCGCTCGCCGCCGGGCGTGAGGATCGGTTCGCTGCTGCCGGCGGGGTACCGGAACACGCCGGATTCGCCGGCGTGATCGTCAACCGTCAGCGTGCACAGCTTCGCCGCCGGACCCTCATTGCGCGCCTCGAGGTAGGCCTCCTTCCCGATGAATTCCGCTTTTTTCACGCTGCGCCGCGCCAAACCCGCCTCCACCGGCGAGTACTCCGCCGTGAGATCGGCCCCCATGAGCGCGTAACCCTTCTCGAGGCGTCCCGTGGTGCCGTAGACGCCGATACCGACGGGCCGGGCGTCGAAGGCGCGGCCCGCCTCCCGGATCGCGTCCCAAAGGCGCGCGCCGTGCGACGCCCGCGTGTAGATCTCCCATCCGCTCTCGCCCACGTAGGAAATGCGCAGCATCGTCGCCGGAACGCCGTCGATGATCACCTCCTGCACCGTCCCGTAGGGAAACGCTTCCTGTGTCAGCGGGGCGTCGGCGATCCCTGAGAGCAGCGCGCGGGCATCCTGTCCCCATACCCCGATGGTGCAGAGTGCTGAGGATTGGTTCTCGAACTGAACCGAGCCGTCTTCGGGCAGATGGCGGCGAAACCAGACCTCGTCGCGCGCGCCGTCGAAGACGCCGGTCACGACCCGGAACCGATCGTGCGCCAGCCGCTGTATGGTGAGGTCGGCGCGGATACCGCCGTCGGGCGTCAGCAGCGGGGTGTAGATCGAGCTGCCCACCGGACGATCGCAGGGGTTGACCGTCAGCCGCTCCAGGTAGGGCACGACGCCGGGGCCTGAGACGTCGAATATCTGAAAGGCGCTCAAGTCCACGATCCCGGCTTTCTCGCGCATGTGGAGATGCTCCGCGTTGATGATCGGCGACCACCAGCGGCGGTCCCATTCGTGCGGGCGATCCGGAACGCCGTAGCGGGTGACCAGGTCCTCGTTCGACGCGTACCACTGGGGACGCTCCCAGCCGTGCGCCTCGAAGAACTCGGCGCCCAGGCTCGCGGTGCGATCGTGGAACGGCGCCCGGTGCGCCCCGCGCTCGGACGCCCACTGCTCGCGCGGATGCACGATCCCGTACGTCTTGTTGAAGTGTTCGCGGCAGCGCTGCCGGATGTGCCGTTCGGTTCGCTCGTGCGGGTAGAACCGCGTGATGTCCGAGCCGTGCGGATCGCACAGACGTGGATAGCCGTGGGTGATCCACTCGGCGATCAGGCGCGCGGTGCCGGGGCCCTCCTTGATCCAGACGGCGGCCGCCGACCAGAGCTTCTCCACCTCGGCGGTCTCTCCCAGCACCTGGTGCGCGTCCGGGGTCAGGGACAGCAGTCCGTTCACCGAATACTGCATTTCGGAGCCGGCGAGCAGCTCGCCCATAATCTCCCGGGCCTGCTCGAGCTGCGGCGCGAAGTCGTCGCCGGTGAAGGGCAGCTCGGTGGGTGTCCGCTCCGCCTCGGCATTGGAAGGAATGTCATCGGGATGCACCAGGATGGGGCGGTGGGCGTACGAGCCGATCTCCATCGCCTCGTGACTCTGCCGCTCGTACATGAAGGTGTCCATGTCGCGGACGATCGGGTAGTCGATCTCGTTTCCCGTCCTTCGCAGCAGGTCAATCGAGCCCATGTCAGCCATCTGGTGCACCGCTGGGGTAAGCGGGATGGTCGCTCCGGCGAGCGCGGCGACTCGCGGGCTCCCGACCCCGCACGCAATCACCACCTGCTCCACCTCGATCGTGCCGCGCGAAGTCGCCACGGCCCGGACCCGCGGACGACCGAACGGCGGGCGTGATACCTCGAGCCCGGTGACCTCGGTGTCGTCCAGCACGCTCAGCACACCCTTCGCTTGCGCCCCCTCGCGCATGATCGCGCCCGCCCGGACCGGGTCGACCACCGAGACGCTCGGCGTGTAGAAGCCGCCCAGGATCACGTCGCCGTTCACGAACGGCACCCTGGCGACCACCCCGGCGGGATCGAGCAGCTCGGCCTCGATGCCCCAGCACAGCGCCGAGGTCATCCGCCGGCGCAGCTCTTCCATGCGGGCGTCCGTGCGCGCCACTTCGACCCCGCCGCACGTGGTGTTGACGCCGAGCGCGGCGTACTGGCGCTGGCTCTCCAGCGTCAGCATCGTGATTTCGCGGTTGTGATCGGTGGGGAAGATGAAGTTCGACGCGTGGCCGGTCGAACCGCCGGGGTCGGGCAGCGGCCCCTTTTCGATCAGCACCAGGTCCTCCCACCCCAGCTCCGCCAGGTGCCCCACCAGGCAGTTCCCGACGATGCCGGCGCCGATCACGGCGATGCTCGCCCGCGCAGGCGGCGGAGCGCTCTCGGCTGGGTTGGTGACGGCGTCTTTCAGAGTGGAACCCCCCAAGTACGCATGACGGCCGCGACTCGCGGCATGCCCGGCCCGGAGCCCGTCGCGCCGGTTTCCGGCCTTGCCCCCGTGAGCGGGGCCGGCGTCCAGGTCGCGCCCCGGCCGGAAGAACAGCCTTGAAACATGGCATCTATGGCATATAATCAGGCCTGTTTACAAGTGTCGCGGGAGCGGGGGGCGCCCCGGCGGCGGCGGCGGCGAGCCCGCACCGCGAGGGGGCTGTTGAAACAGCCCGCAAAAGGAGCGTACTGAATTTCACTCCCCCCTTGAGGGGGAGTCGATGAAGCCGAGCGGTTTGTGCGAAGGCTGAATCGGTGGGGGGTAAAATGCGTTTTATCGCCATTCCGAATTATACCCCCCACCGAATCGCTTTCGGGCTTACGCCCTCAGCTCTTCGACTCCCCCTCAAGGGGGGAGTGGATTTGAAACCCGACAGAGGAGAGAGGGCTCGCTCCCAGGACTTTTTCAACCCCCCTGACAAGGGGGGATAGAAGGGAATTCCGTAGGGACAGGCCTCCGTGCCTGTTCTATATCGGGATGAATATGACCGACGGGCGGCCACGGAGGGCCGCCCCTACGGTCGCCGGCATCGGGGTTGGCTGCGCCGCGGTTGGTGCAGTCGCCCCCGCCGAATCATCGTGAGTCTATCGCGTACCTGAGCCGCGCCGGAAACCCGCAAGGCGCGGCGGAGGGGGAGGAGCCATGAGCGGCCAGCCGCAAAGTGTCGACCAGTCCGACCGGATCGTTCCCGTCAACCTGCGCCAGAGCGGCCGCACGCCCGTGGAGATGCTCATCTCCACGCGGGTGCGGAAGTCGCCCTACTGGCATCTCTCCCACGAGGCGGGCTGCTGGCGGGCCACGGTCTACAACCGCATCTACCATCCGCGCGGCTACGTCCGGCCGGAGGCGGGCGGTGCCGCCGTCGAGCACGAGGCGCTGACGAACCACGTGACGGTCTGGAACGTCGCGGTCGAGCGGCAGATCCAGGTCAAGGGCCCGGATGCGGAGCGGTTCGTCGACTACGTCATCACGCGTGACGCGACCCGCATCCGGCCGATGCAGGGGAAGTACGTCATTCTCTGCAACGAGAAGGGCGGGATTCTGAACGACCCGGTCCTGCTGCGCCTGGCCGAGGAGGAGTTCTGGTTCTCGCTGGCCGACTCCGACCTGCTGTACTGGCTGCAGGGCGTCAACGTCGGGATGCGGATGGACGTGGAGATCAACGAGATCGACGTCTGCCCGCTGCAGATCCAGGGGCCGAAGTCGCTCGCGCTGATGGTCGATCTGGTGGGCGAGGGCGTCCGGGACATCCCCTACTACGGGGTCCTCGAAGCCGAGGTCGCCGGCTGCCCGGTGGTCGTTTCCCAGTCCGGCTTCTCGGGAGAGAAGGGTTATGAGATCTACCTGCGCGACGCCACTTTGCACGCCGAGAAGCTCTGGCGCGCGGTGCTGGACGCGGGGGAGCCGCACCGGCTGATGGTCACCGCCCCCGGCCATCAGCGCCGCATCCAGGCCGGCATCATGTCCTGGGGGCAGGACATCGACCACGAGACGGCGCCTTTCCAGTGCAACCTGGCCTACCAGGTGCCGCGCAGGAAGCAGGGCGACTACATCGGCCGGACGGCCCTTGAGGGGATGCGGGCCGAGATCGAAGCGGGGCGTCCGCCGTTTTCGATGGTGATGGTGGGCATGACGCTGGGCGGCAAGCCGATCGACGACTACGCGCCCGACTTCTGGCTGGTCTCGGACCCCGGCGGAGGCGACCCGATCGGCTACCTGACTTCGCCGTGGCACGCCCCGGAGCTGGGGTGCAACATCGCGCTGGGTTTCGTGCCGATCGAAAAGTCGGCGGTCGGGACCGAGCTGCTGGTCTGGCTGCCGGACGAGTACGCCGGCGAGCCGGGGCGGCCCGACCGCGCGCAGGTCTGCGAGGTCCCCTTCCGCCCGTCGGTCAATCCGAGCGCGCGTGAGCTGGCGCACGCCCGCGGCGAGGACGCGGCCGAGTAGCGCGGCGATCATCGCCTTGCGGCCCTGCTTTCCGCTGGGCCGGCCTCCGAGCCATTCTTCACCGATCTCACGTCTTGAGGCGTTTGATCGGCGAGGGCTTGGAACCGCAAGCTCAACCCGGAAGCAGACCGGGTTTATATGCTTTTGAGCCACTCATGAAGATTGTTCGAAATTAAATCATCAGCGGCCCGTTGAGGAGAAAAGAATGAGTGAATCAAATAAAATGCACTATATTAAACGATCGCTTGGTCATATATGACGAATATTCAGTTGCACAATCCTTTCAATACTATCCAAGTGAATCTCAAATGAAACAGGTATTTGAAGGGCTTATGGAATGTAGGGAGAAACAGGCTGATCTGAAAGGCAATCTCAAGAAACTTGGCGCAGATGCAAGCAAACTTTCAAACTAATCCACTATTGGCATGTTAAAGAGTGTCAATTATATTGTTGACAATCTTTTTTGTGCATTCCATTACCTTCTTCCAATTATAGACCTTGCATGGAAGAAGATTTGACAGCTTAAAATTTCATTAGTAAAATCGCGGAACCCCCCACGCGAAAGGGGGAATTGAGTTCACCTCCGGTAAAGACCCAAGAATCAAAGGAAAAGATAGAGGAGAAAGAAAATGGGACTTCTGGGCCTTCCTACCATTGTATCTCTGGGCTGGCACTAACTAATTGCTAGCCCGGCAAATCAAATTTCACTCGCCCTCTAATAGCATACACTAGATGTAGGCCGGAAACTTACTACTAGGTGTGTAATAGTTGGTGGGGGCGGCGGGATTCGAACCCGCACGGCCTGACAGACCACTGGATTTAGAATCCAGCGCGGCTACCTATTTCGCCACACCCCCATAGAGAGATTAGTGGAGGGCTGGGGAATCGAACCCCACGGCTCCGGCCTTAACCCTTAGCCTGGGAACCATCCACACCCCCCATACAATCTCTCACACCCCACCTTGCACCCATGTTGCAGGGTGGGGTGACTTTTCTCGAATTTCTTTTGACCGGGAGTTTGCATCCATACAAAAGGTGAGATATATTTTCTGCACCTGTCGCAGGGTACGATGTACTGTTTTGCATGGAGCCTCGGCCATCCCGGCCGGGGTTTCGTGCTTTATGAGCCATCTCATGAAGGCCCAAAAATCAAGAAATCACGGTACTCGAAAAAGCCAAAAGGATCAAGCCTCGAACCAAAATCATCCGGTTCTTAACCTTCGCAATGTGTATATACCGAAAATCTCAAATTTTCCAAATTTTTCGATGTCAAAAGATATATCGCGATCGCCCACTTGCGGAGAGATAGCTTGCTCCGGTGCATGATAGTGTTCGTTCGAATGCTGAAATACTCCCTACAATCGGTGCACCAGAACGGCAAGGGTATCTCTTTGGGCACGCATGAGACGTTCATATGATGGTGTTCGATCATGCGATGGTGGGCGGGATTGAGAGGGGATGGGAGGTGTAGGGTTTTGTAATGCCAGCCCCTCCTCGGGGATGTCCCACAGACCCCCGTGTCCGCCCGAGGGTTTGAATTGGCTTACGAATGCGCCCGATTCGTCAGTGTCAGAATCCCCGCGATATGTCTTGTGGTGTCGATGTTGTAAAGGATCCGGCCGACAGCCCCACCTCATCTTCGCCGGGCACGATGAGACGGACTTGAGATGGGAGGAGGTGTATCCGAGGGTGGGGCGGTTTGTGTGAGTAAAAGGCCCTTGCCGGGGAAGGATAGGCTGGGTATGTTGGCGGAATGGGAATGGGGCTATTAATTAGAAAGAAGTCGAGCAATATTCGTTTTGAATAAGAGGACAAGATGACTGAACTGAACTTCAAGGGGAAAGAATTCGTTTACAACCATCATCTTTCCGTGCCGTTCCATCCGCTTGAAATGCACCCAGACAAAGGAATTGGTGAAGCAAACTTGGATGGTAATTTGATCATTCACGGTGACAATCTGAAAGCGCTGAAAGCATTAATGCCAATCTATGCTGGCAAGGTGGATTGTATATACATTGACCCGCCCTACAACACGGGGAATGAGCACTGGCGCTACAACGACAACGTCAATGCGCCGATGATCAAAGACTGGCTGAAGGCAAACCCGATTGGTATCGAGGATGGCCTCCGCCACGATAAATGGTGTGCCATGATGTGGCCGAGGTTGCGTTTGCTACATGATTTGCTTGCGGAGGATGGCAGCTTTTGGATGACTCTCGATGACAACGAGGCACCAAGAGGAAAGCTTTTATTGGAGGAAATATTTGGGAGTGATAATTTTGTAGCTAATTTTGTGTGGCAATCAAAAGATACACCAGGAAACAATTCTTCAGGAGTAGCACAAACTCATAACCATATTTTATTTTTCCAAAAATCAACTTCTTTTGTAGCTAACCTTCTTGAACGAAACGAAGAGCAAATTGCCAACTATGCTAATCCTGATAATGACCCCCGTGGTGACTGGTTACCAGCTCCCTTGACTAGGGGGGAGCACCGTGATCGAGATGTTTATCCAATCTCAAATTCAGTGGGAGCGTTTGTAGTCCCTCCTAAGGGTAGTTCTTGGAGACGTCCACCAGAAAAGATGAAATGGCTTCAGCAAGACAATCGTATTTGGTGGGGCCATTCTGGTGACGCAGAATTTCCAATGGAGAAGAAATTTCTTTCGGAGATGAAAGATGGTGTAGTCAACCAAACTTGGTGGCCATATGAGTTCGCTGGCAGCACAAGGAATGCAGGAGCCGAACTAAAGAATATTTTTGATGGAGAGAAAACATTTGATACTCCGAAACCCAAAGCGCTACTTGGGCGCATTATAGAGTTGGCGACTCAGAAAGATGCATTAATATTAGATAGCTTCGCTGGATCTGGTACGACCGCGCATGCGGTTTTGGAAGCCAATAACCGTGATGGAGGCAAGCGCCGCTTCATTATAGTCGAAATGGAAGAATACGCTGACAGACTGACGGCAGAGCGCATTCGACGTGTTATCAAAGGGTATACATTCACTGGTACTCGGCGAACGGAATTGATGCGAGAAAAAATTACTTGGTCGAAGTTAAGAAACTCCCGCAAACTGACAGAGTCGATCGAGGTAATCGAGAATCTGCAAGGCCACGAGTACGACCGAATAAAGAAGGAAGTCAAAAACGGCGAATTGATTGTCACAGGCGAAGAGTCGATAGCGGAATACGCCGATGGGCTTGGCGGTTCCTTCACCTATTGCACCCTTGGCGATCCTGTGGAACTCGACAAGTTACTGAGCGGAGAAACTTTGCCACACTATGAAGGAATTGGCGCGGCGCTCTTCCACATGGCTACTAACTGCGCCATTGACGCCGAGATCGTGCGTAAGGCGGAATACTATCTTGGCGAGGCCGACGGCCAACATGTCTGGCTGATCTACAAATCCGATTTGGACTGGCTGAAATCGCCTGAAGCAGCGCTTACATTGGCCCGCGCCAGGACATTCGCATCGGCGGACCCAGAGAAGCGCCATCTTGTATTCGCACCGGCTCGCTATGTCAGCCAGAAGATGCTGGACGAACAGAACATTCCCGTCGAGTTCGTACCGCTGCCCTTCGCGCTCTACCGCATCGACCGAGGTTAACGCACGTCATGTTCCGCCAACTGGAATATCAGGATCGAGTTCTTACGGCGATAGATGTCTATATCGACCAACTTAAGGCCAAGAAGCTGGAAGCCGACGAGATTGCGGAACTGGCGGCAAGCAAGCCACATTTGGCCGTGCCGATCCCCGACTTCACATATAAGGCATGGGAAACTTTAAAAACAGAAGGTAAGTTGCCTGCTTCGCGTGCTGCAATCCCGTTTTCGCCACGTGAAGACGGGTGTGGTCGTCCGGTGCCAAACGTGGTGCTTAAAGTACCTACAGGCGGCGGCAAGACTTGGCTGGCTGTCTCCGGACTCTCACGCATCATGGGCCGCTATCTCGAAAGGAACACGGGCTTTGTGTTGTGGATCGTGCCGAACGAAGCGATATACAGCCAAACACTCAAGCATTTGAAAGACCGGCAGCATCCTTATCGACAAATGCTCGACCGCGCGGCTGCCGGACGTGTTCGGGTCATGGAGAAGATTGACCGCCTCGACGCGCGGGACGTGGAAAACAACCTCTGTGTCATGCTCCTGATGCTTCAATCGGCGAACCGGAAGTCACAGGAGTCACTAAAGATGTTTCAGGATCGGGGAGACGTGCACGGCTTCTTTCCGCCCGAAGGCGAACAGCAAGCGCACGAGGAAGCGCTGGAGCGGACGCAAAACCTCGCCGCCTATGGCGGTATCTTCCGAATGGTGAAAGATTCACTCGGCAACGCTTTGCGGATCATTCGCCCTGTTATGGTGCTGGACGAGGGACATCGGGCAATCTCCGATCTCGCATTTAAGACGCTCTATGGGTTTAACCCATGTTTCGTCCTGGAACTGACGGCGACTCCGCAGGATGTGCAGCCGCGCGGTGGTCGGAACCCGAGGGAGGGGCGCTATGCCAATTTGCTTGTTGAGGTGACAGGTCGGGAACTGGACCGCGAGGGCATGATTAAAATGCCGCTTAATCTTGAGCCTAGACAGGGTACCGATTGGCGGTCAACCCTCAACGCTGCGCTCGCAAAGTTGAACACACTCCATAACGAAGCCAATAAATTACGTGCCAATACCAACCATTTTATTCGCCCGATCATGCTGGTTCAAGTCGAACGCACCGGCGCAGATCAGAGGGAAAGTGGTCATATTCACGCAGAGGATGTTAGCGACTGTCTCTTGACGGCCGGTTTCGATGACGCGGAGATTGCCATCAAAACGGCTGAGCAGAATGATCTGAACCAACCGGAAAACCAGAATCTTCTATCGCCTACCAACCGTGTGCGAGCGATCATCACGAAGCAGGCGCTCCAAGAAGGATGGGACTGCCCATTTGCCTATGTGCTTTGCGCATTGGCAGCTAACACGAACCTTCATGCCATGACCCAACTTGTGGGTCGTATCCTTCGCCAGCCGGGCGCAATTAAGACTGGCGTCGAAGCGCTTGACGAGTGTCATATCATCACACACCACGCCGAAACCGCTTCTGTAGTGGAAGCGATCAAGGCTGGATTGGAACAAGACGGACTTGGCGATCTCGTGCTTCAGGTTTCTCAGGAGGATACAAGTGACTCAAAGAGCGAGTCGCGAAAGATCAAACGACGCTCCGACTTCGAGTCCACGGAAATCTACCTACCAAAAGCCATGGTTGTGGAGAATGGCGAGTCGCGGGAGCTAGATTACGAGACCGACGTTTTATCCCGTATCGACTGGCGCGGCTTCAACCCGAAGGACATCGCGGCTCGCATTCCCGAGAACGCGGACGTGGTTGAGAACCAATTGCAACGTATCGGGTTGGCCGAGGATGGCGATGAGCCCTTCGTCGGCGAAATTGTTTCGAGAAACAGTGAAGTCTTGACATTCGATCCGGTCCATGCGGTGCGTATGATACTGGATATCATACAGAACCCTTTTGTGGGGCAAGAAATCGTAGCTCGGCTTCTAGCAGAGCTTTCTAGTCGCGGATTCGACAACAAGAAATTGGGACAACTCGCCGGGCTCATCGTCGAAGAACTACGTAAAGGATTGGATATTGAGCGTGACGCCCGTGCCGAAGCTCTGTTCAAAGACAGTGTGGCGGCAGGGCGCTTCCAGTTCCGACTGCGTTTGGATGGCAGTAACTGGCGAATGCCCTTCCAGATCGAAACGACTGAATCGGACACGGCCCGCCAGCTTGTGAGCAAGACAGGTGGTCCCTTGGAGAAGAGCCTGTTCGCACCGATCTATGAAAACGAGTTGAACCGCGACGAGCGAGAAGTGGCCGTCTATCTCGACAGCGAGGAGACATTGACCTGGTGGCACCGTAACGTCGCACGCAAGCAGTATGGAATACAAGGCTGGAAAAAGGGGATAATCTATCCTGACTTCATCTTTGCCGGGAAAGTAGCGGATGGTAAATCAAGGTTGTTTGTTCTGGAAACAAAAGGCGACTATCTAGACAATTTGGATACAGAGTACAAACGCAAATTGCTAGATCTTATGTCCGAGAATTTTTCATGGGACAATACGATCCAAGCCGGGGAACTGGCCCTCGTTCAAGAAAATGGCAAAACAGTTAAGTGCGCATTGGTGTTGATGAGTGAATGGAGAACGACATTGCCGGAACTATTAAATCAAACCAAATGATTATTTCAGACGTCATAAAGTAATTCTTCGCATATCCTTTCCCTTAAAATACGCATTTGCCCGCAATTCCTCTTCCTCCTCAAATCCCGCCCTGCGGTATCGTGCGCATCGCGCGGGAAAACGATTCGCCCGCATGATTTGGAATGGAATTGAAAGGGGAGGAGGCGTTCTCATGGAATCGGGCGACGGGGCGAGCGTGAAGGCGGCGGACCCTTCCGAAAAGTATTCAAACACTCGTTCCTCACGCGCGTTTGACCTCCTCAAGGGGGCTTTCTCCCGCCGGGGAGGCGCGCTCATGGGGTCGGGAATGACGAGGGAAATAAAAATAATGATATTTTCGATAAAATTAGATAAATTCACGGGGTTTTTCGATAAATTCCTGAAAATAATCTCCCTTGTAACTGATTTTAATACAAGGAGTTACTATATAAATCTGAGCCTTCTGCACTCAAATTCAGCGACAAAAAAAGTT
>JAPOYD010000152.1 GCA_026706735.1 Nitrospinota bacterium
CGTCATGGGCGAGTCTTGAGCCGGCGGTGCGTAGGATTCCGTGCTTCTCGACCCGCCGCCTCCCGTCATTTCGGCCCGGGTGGACAGAAAATGGATGTTGTTCGCCACCACTTCATGCTTGCTGCGCCTCGAGCCATCCTGCGCTTCCCACGAGCGGAAACTCAAGCGCCCTTCCACCACGAGCGGGCTGCCCTTGCTCGTCTGCTCCATCACCCAGTCGCCCTGGCGTCCATATACGACCACATCCACGAAACAAGTGTCTTCTTTCCACTCGTCTCCGCTGCGATACCGCCGGTTGACCGCGAACCCGAAAGAAACCACGGAATTCCCGGAAGGCAGAAACCGTTTTTCCGGATCGCGCGTCATGTTGCCGCGAAGATAAACGGAATTCATCTGAGCCATAACGATACCCCCACGATTTACGAATCGTCCGAAGAGGCGGTCGCAGGCCGGCGTGGAGAATCACCACCACCGCCCTCCGAATCCCCTTCTCTTTCCCTGGCGGCGGCGCTTTTTGCGTTTTTCTCGAGCTTTCTCAGGAGGGCTTCATCCATCCGCACCGTCATGTAGCGCCACGTCTCTTCATCGATGCGCATATCGCGCTCGATGTCCGTCACGACTTCCGGTTCTGAATGATATGTGACGATGAAATAGATGCCGTGGCGCTGGCGGTTGATGGGATAGGCGAGACGCTTCTTCCCCCAGCGATCTACGTTCAGAACTTCTCCGCCCCCCTCAGTCACCTTATTCTCGAAACCGGAGATCTTCTCCTCCACGATTTCATCGGTAAGTTCGGGGGACAGCAAAACCATCGTTTCGTACTGTCTCATCTAGTCCTCCTCCCGGACTGAGCGGCCCCGGCCTGAGCCGACCGGAGCGAGGAGCCAATAATGGCCGAAGGTTAGCACACATGCCCTCGGCGGGCCATAGCGACTCGATAAAGACGCCGCGAAAAGTCTGTTTCGGTTCAAACCCCCGCTTTTGCTAGAAAAGCGGCGCCAACACGAGAGAGACGATGGACATCAACTTGATCAGGATGTTCATCGACGGGCCCGAGGTATCCTTCATCGGGTCTCCCACCGTATCGCCCACGACCGCCGCCTTGTGGGCCTCGGAGCCCTTGCCGCCGAGTTTGCCGTCTTCTATCTCTTTTTTCGCGTTATCCCAGGCTCCGCCCGCATTCGCCATCAGCAAAGCGACGAGAACGCCCGAAAGCAGAGCGCCGGCGAGCATGCCGCCCAGAGCTTCCTTGCCCATCAGATACCCCACCACGATTGGCGCGATGACGGCTACAACGCCAGGCAGGACCATCTCCTTGAGAGCGGCCTGGGTGCTGATGTCGATGCAACGTGCGCTGTCGGGGTCCGCCGTACCCTCCATGATGCCGGGAATCTCGCGGAACTGACGCCTGATTTCCTGAATCATAATGAATGCGGCCTTGCCGACGGATTTCATGGTGAGCGCTCCGATGAGGAACGGAATCGCCCCGCCGATGAACATGCCGGCCACCACTTTCGCCTCCGTGAGGTTGATCTGCTGCAGGTCGGCCGCTTTCGTATACGCGGCGTAAAAAGCAAGCGCCGTCAGGGCGGCGGAGCCGATGGCGAATCCCTTGCCGATGGCCGCCGTGGTGTTGCCCAGCGCGTCGAGACCGTCGGTTATCTTGCGCGTTTCGGGCCCCAGTTCGCTCATTTCCGTGATCCCGCCCGCGTTATCGGCAATCGGGCCATACGCATCGACCGACATCGTGATGCCAATCGTCGCCAGCATTCCGACTGCGGCGATGGAAATGCCGTAGAGTCCCGCCCAGCCGTTCGAAACCAGGGTAACTATCGCCAACACCAGCAAAGGAGCGCACACGCTCTCGAGACCCACGGCGAAGCCACCGATGATGTTCGTAGCCACTCCGGTTTCGGAGGCAGCGACGATTTCGCCGACGGGCTTTCCACCCGTTCCGGTGTAATGCTCGGTGAGCCAGCCGATCAGAATGCCGCCAGCTGCGCCGAAGAGAACCGAGCCGAACACACCGGCGTTGAGACCCAGGGCGCTCGTGATGAAATACGCCAGGATGATGAATATGATCGTCGCGATTCCGGTGGCGCTCCTGAGGGCGACAGCCGGATTTTTCGAGGCCAGCACCTTCATCGAGGCGATGCCTATGGAGGAGGCGATCAGACCCATCATGGCCAGCAGAAGGGGCAGCGCCATCGCTGAGGAGCTGTTGGCGCCCAGGGCCGTGCCGATGGTCGAGCCGATGAATATCGTCGAGATGATGGCGCCGACGTAGGACTCGAACAGATCGGCGCCCATTCCGGCGACGTCCCCCACGCAATCGCCCACGTTGTCGGCGATGACGGCCGGATTCCTCGGATCGTCCTCGGGAATGTTCGCCTCCACCTTGCCGACGAGGTCCGCGCCCACGTCTGCGGTTTTTGTGAAAATGCCGCCGCCCACACGCGCGAACAGCGCGATGGAACTCGCACCCATCGAGAAACCGTTGATGATGGTCACGTTCGCCGCATTGCCGAGCACGTCGAAATACCAGAACAACACGCCCACGCCCAAAAGCCCCAGACTCGCGACGGAAAGACCCATAACGGTTCCGCCGAAGAACGCCATGGAAAGCGCGCCCTCCTGACCACCGCCTGAATTCGCCGCCGCCGCTGTTCTCACGTTCGCCTTCGTGGCCGCGTTCATGCCGAAAAATCCGGCGAGAACCGAACAGATGGCGCCGACGATGAAGGCGATACCCGTTTTCGCGGATATGGCGACGCTCAGAAGAACAAAGACGACCACGACGAAAATCGCGAGGATCTTGTATTCCCTTTTCAGGAACACCATTGCGCCTTCATGAATCTGGCCGGCGAGTTTCCGCATGAGGTCGTTGCCGTCGGATTGTTTGGAAATCCAATTATAAATCGCCGCCGCCAGAACCAATCCCGCAATCCCGAAGATTGCGGCCATGTTTGAGAAAGCAACCATTATCTTCCTTTCCTCCTCCTCACGGGCTGTTTAGCGAGAGGTATTAAGATGGACTTTCAATTTTGCAATGAACAAGACGGATTCAGGATCTGGCGCCAACAACAAAATCAAACGCTCGCCTCACCGCCTCATCAACAGCAGGCTCCACTGCTTCCAATTCATGATCGAGAAAAGTATCCAACAACCAATCCGCGCCGTTCACTCCAACCGGCGGTCTGCCCACCCCGATGCGCAGACGGCAAAAAACGTCCGTGCCCAGTGAGTGGATGATGCTGCCGATGCCATGATGGCCCGCGTCTCCACCCGATTTCTTGTACTTCACACGACCAAGTTCGATATCCATGTCGTCGTGCATCACGAGCAGATCTTCCGGCGCCAGCCCCTCACCAATCAGGAGCGCTCGAACCGCCTTGCCACTCAAATTCATGAACGTCTGGGGCTTCGCGAGCATAAATTTCCAGCCCCTGAGCGATCCGCCGCCCAGGACAGAATGATATTTCGTATCATTCATCGACACGCGATGGGAGCGGGCCATTCTATCCACAGCCCAGAACCCCAGATTGTGCCTCGTCAACGCATACTCTATCCCGGGGTTGCCAAGACCGACGATCAAAACAGCAGCAGCCATTCAAGCCCCAGTTTCATTTTCCCCGGCTCCCTGCAAGAACCATCAGTCGGAAGATTCAGCCTCTTTGTCCCCCTCATCGTCTGAAGCCTCGGCCTCCGGCGCCTCTTCTCCTTCGGCTTCGACGCCAAGCAATTCATCCTCTTCCACTTCTTCTTCCTCTTCAACCGGAACGATGACCGTCATGACGGGATCATCGGGGTCGGCCACCAGTTCAACGCCTTCGGGAATTTGCAGATCGCGCACGTGAATCACATCGCCAATTTCCACCTCCGAAATATCGACCTCGATATGTTCCGGGATGGCGTTCGGTAGACAGGATATCTCCAATTCGCGCAGCAATTGAGAGATTGTTCCACCCATTTTTTCACCGGGCGACTCACCCGACAAGGAAAGAGGCACGGCGATTTCGATTTTCTCGTCCATCCGGATTTCCAGAAAATCCGCATGGAAAATCGTGCCTTTCATCGGGTCTCGCTGAAGCTCCTTCACGATAACCGGACGATCCGAAGCGGCTTCGCCCTCGACTTTGAGCTGGAAAACAACGTTGCTGCCGGCCCTCGTACCAAGCAAGGCCTCCAGTTCCTTTGGTTTGATAGTCAAGGGCGTAGAATCTTTAATCCCGTACACGACGCCCGGTATGTTACCGGCTCTTCTCACCGCACGGGCGCCACTTTTTCCTGTTAGTGCTCTTTTATCCACCGAGAGTGATAAATTTTCCATTTTTCGCTCCAGATATTCCGTCTAGCAGAATAGTTATTCGAACAAACTGCTCACGGAGGCATTCTCGTGGATCCGGCGAATCGCCTCGGCCAAAAGCCTCCCCACCTCCAGGACTTGAATGCGAGAGCAGCCTTTCGCTTTATCCGAAAGAGGTATCGAATCGCTCACGACGAATTCGACGATGCTCGATTTCTCGATTCTCTCCACCGCCGGGCCCGACAAAACAGCGTGCGTGCAGCATGCGTATACCTGCCGCGCACCGGCCGCCATGAGCGCATCGGCGCCCTGGCTTATGGTGCCCGCCGTATCGCAAAGATCATCCACGACCAGAACGTCGCATCCCTTCACGTCGCCGATGATGTTCATCACTTCCGAGTGGTTCGCCCGCTCCCTTCGCTTGTCGATGATGCCCAGGCCCGCGTTCAGCCTTCGCGCGTAGTCCCGGGCTCTCTCCACGCCTCCGGCGTCGGGCGAGACGACCACCAAATCCTTCAATTCTTTCTTCTTGAAATACTCTATCATGATGGGCGCCGAGTACAGATGGTCCACGGGGATATCGAAAAACCCCTGTATCTGACCCGCATGCAAATCCATCGCGATGACCCTGTCCGCACCCGAGGCGGCCAGCAGGTTGGCGACGAGTTTCGCGGTAATCGGCACCCTGGGCTGCACCTTCCGGTCCTGACGGGCGTATGCGAAATAGGGAATCACCGCGGTGATACGCTCGGCGGATGAGCGCCGGAACGCATCGAGCATGATGAGCATTTCCATCAGGTTCGCATTGCCGGGGGTGCACAGACTCTGCACTGCGAATACGTCCGCGCCCCGGATGTTTTCGTTTATTCGGACAAACGTTTCTCCATCGCTGAAATCGATGATTTCAACCGAGCCGGGCCGGATGTACAACGAATCAAAAATGCTCTGGTTCAGAGCCGGATTCGAGCGCCCGCCGAATACCTTTAGCTGATGTCCGTTCACCGTTCCTGCTCACATGGTGTTGTTCATTCAATCACAAAGGGCGATTTTTGATACTTGATTTTCCAGGCAGAGGCAAGTGGCGAGAGGCGAAATTTCCTCCATTTCCCATGTTTTTAGAACTTTTGCTTCATTTTTCGATTTTTTTTATTGAAAACACATCTCCTGCAGTGGAGTCGCGAGAAAACATTCGCATTCTTTTCCCTTTTCGCTTTTCTTGATGCGGCTTGCCGCCCGCTCGGCCTCTTCTTTTCGGCGAAAAATACCGAAAATCGTCGAACCGCTGCCGCTCATCATCGCCCTTGCGGCGCCATGTCTAACGAGCATGCCGCACAGGCTCTCAAGTTCCGGAAATCTTGGAAAAACGATTTCTTGTAAATCATTGCCGTATTCATACCGCCCGAGACGCGCCGGGCCGCTTTGCCCTTCGAAATTCCGTCCTTCCCGGCCCAGTTTTTGACGAGACCAGCCATAGACGTCCTGCGTGGACAAAGCCACGGGCGGCTTGACCAGCAGGAACCAGCCGCTCTTCAAGGCTTCTTTCACCTCGACCCGCTCGCCCCGCCCCCGGCACACCGCCGCCGGCCCAGCGAGAAAGAACGGAACATCCGAACCGACCCGCGCGGCCACTTCGCTGAGCTCCGCTTTGCGCATCCCGAGGCTCCAGACCCGGTTCAACGCCCAGAGCGCTCCCGCCGCGTTGCCGCTCCCCCCGCCCAGACCCCCACCCGCGGGGATGTTCTTTTTCAGATAGATGCGCGCGCCGAGCCCTTTGCGTCCCGACGCTTTTCTCAAGGCCCTCGCCGCGCGATGCACGATGTTCTCTCTGCCGCCGGGAACATCATCCCGATCCGCATAAACGAGAATCCTCCTGCCGCCCGGCTCGATTCGAACCTCATCGTACAGCGATATCTGCTGCATCCACGTGATGAGTTCGTGATAGCCGTCAGCGCGCAGACCCAGAATCCTCAGGCAAAGGTTGAGCTTCGCAGGCGTCTTCAAAACCACGGGCACGGAAACGTCTTTACCGCTCATGAAACGGGTTATCCTCCCAGCCACAGCGTTCTGGCGCCCCGGGGCGGCTCCAGGCGGAACAATTCGTCCGGAAGCGCCGCCTTCACCGCGCTCTCATCTGCGGGATAGGAGATGTGGAGCCGGTTCTTCCCGCCAGGCCCCAGAATCTCCACCTGCACTGGTCGCCACACTTCCCCGGTTTTGATGAAGCCGCCATAGTGAACCGCAATCGTTCCCCGCTGCGTGCGAATTCCCATTTTCACCGGATGCAAATCGCGTGGCTCCAATTCGGCAAAACCCGAGACCACTCCTCCAGATTCCCTCCTCGTCTCCAGCAGGTAGACGGAGCCCGGTTTCTTCAGATCAAGATTTTCCTCACCCCCCAGCACAGCGGCCCAATCTCCCAACAACAGCTTGATGACAATTTCGCTGTTCAGCGGAATTCCCAAAATCCGCTCGATCCCCCGTTTGTTCGTCCTGCCCATGTATACCGTGTTTCGAGAGGGAGAATAGGCGCGAAACGAGGCGCCTTGCGCGACGACGACGACCAGGGGCGTCCCGAACGGGGAGAGGGGTTCTATTCGCAGCGAGTCGGGTTCGCGCAACACGAGCGCCGCATGGCCGGAAAACGAACCCTGGGGAACCAGGGGGTTCGTCGACCCCGTTCCCGCCCGGTCGCCGTGAAACCGCAACTGCATGGATACGGCGCCCCGGTACGCGCGGGGAAACCGCCTTGCTTTGAGTCTGGCGACAATTTCCGCCTGCGACGCATCGCGGGGCGGGTCCTCCCCGACTTGCCGGGCTTGAAAGAGCGCGCAACCGGCCAGGGCGCAACATAAAAATGCCAGACAAAGACGCAAAGCTCGCAAAAATCAAAAGTCCCCGGTGAGAGAAGTCCAGAAATTCCGGGCGAGAACCAACGGGCGCAGCCAAATGCTCAAAGAATCGGAAATCCCTACATGAGGGGTTTTTTGTGTTTGGAGAGATGCGTTTGAATCTTTTTCTTCAATTTTTCGTTTTTCGGATCCGCCTCGGAGGCGCGTTTCCAGTGAAGAAGCGCTTTTTCGAGGTCGTGCAAGGCGAGAAATATATCGCCCAGGTGTTCGAGGATCACGGCGTCTTTCGGCATCTTCGTCGCCGCGTGCTGCACCTTCACGAGCGCTTCCTGAAAGCGGCCCTGGCGATAATAAATCCACCCGATGCTGTCGAGAAAAGCGGCGTTTTCCGGCTCAATCACCAAGGCGCGATCCAGAAGCTTCTCCGCCTCATCGAGGTTCTTGTCGAGTTCGGAGAACATATAGCCCAGCAAGTTCAGGGCGTTGGCATGCTTCGGGTTCTTTTGAATGATCTTTCTCGCTACCGTTTCTACGTCGTCCCAGTGCTTCAACTCATAAAACACCGAGGCGAGAGAATATAAATAACCCTCCCGTTCGGGCTCCAGTTTCACCGCTCTTTGAACATAGGGCAGAGCTTCGGTGAATTTCTTTTGCCTGGACAGGAGCAAACCGTGCGTATAATGCACCCGTCCTTCCTCGGGATGGAGTTTTTCGGCTTTCTTCAAAATCTCGCTCGCCTTCTTCCACTTTTTCTGGTCGATGTACAACCAGGCGAGCTGGATGTGTCCGTCCAGCGATTTGGGCAAAAGCGCCAATAATTCAAGAAGCTCCTCCTCGGCGCGCTCATATTGCTTCAGTTCTTCATAGATCCTCGCAACATACTTGCGGACCATTTCGTCTTTCGGATTCCTCGCCAGGACGAATCGAAATTCCTGAAGCGCTTCCTGGTACTCTCTTTGATCAAAGTTCAAAAAGCCGAGGGTTCGGTGCACATTCACGTTATCGGGCTCCTTCGAGCCGAGCACTTTGAACTCCTCCAGAGCCTGCTTCATATTCTTCTTTCGGATATAGAGCTGCCCCAGGCGAGAGCGAATGAGCCGGTTGTCGGGTTCGATTTTTTGCGCTTTTTTGTAGGTCGCTTCCGCCTCGTCGAATTTTTCCTGAACTTCATAGATTCTGGCGAGAAGAAGCATTCCCCGCGTGAATCCAGGCTGTTTCTCCAGGAGTTTGAATACTTCCCTCTCCGCCTCGGCGTATTTTTTCAAGCCCGCATAGGCCTGCGCCAGATGATACCTGCCGAGTACGGGCCTTTTCCCCGACTTGACCAGGACCTCCAGCGTCTCGGCGGCTTCGGCAAACTTGCCCAAATCCAGGTAGACGCTGCCCAGGAGCAGGCGAGTTTCCTGGTGATCGGGGCTCATTTTCAGCAACTCGGTATATGTGGCGACGGCCTCGGCCAGCTTCGTGCTCGAAGCGTATATGCCCCCCAGAACGAAGTGGGCCTCGAGGTTCTTCTCATTCTGCGTCGTCGCCTTGAGGGCGAATTTTTCGGCCTCGGCCAGCTTCCCCTGGCGGACGAGAAGCGATGCAAGGCGAGTCGACAAAAAAGAGGAGTCCGGGTTGTTCTTGACCGCTTGAAAATAAGACGATTCCGCTTCTTTGAGGTTTCCGGCCAATTCTTCGCGATACCCGGCGATGAAGTGAAAATAGGACTTTGACGTTTCCCTGATTTTGCCTGAAAGCGGGCGCAGCTTGACCACGAGCGCAGGCGCGGCGGGCTTCACCTCGGGTTCTAGCGGCGCGCATCCCGCCAGGATCAGGATAAGGGGCAAAATCATCTTGCCGTGGAATTTCGACATCAAATGCAACCTCTCCAGCGGACTTTCAGTCAGATACTATCATAATCGGGCGTTTCCGTGCGTCCGAATATGGCGAATGAGTTTTTCCGCCGCTCGGCGCAATTGCTGATCCCCCACATCGGTGATGGCGTCTTCTATGGCTGCGTTATCGTCCGGGGAAATCGGGGTCGCTACCCGGGAAGACGACGCCGATTCACCATCCTCGCCATCATAGTCGAACGCAATTCCCGAGTTCGACAACTTGAAGCGAATCTCGTCGATGCGGGAATCCTCCATGTGCTCATTGATTCTCGCGAGCAAATCCTGCTTCCTGAACTCGAGTTCATGCAGCCAACTCGAATCCGCGACTTCCACATACAGACAATCGTTCTTGACAAATACCGGCCTCGCCGCCCGGGAGATGCCCTCACCCACGGCCCTCGGCCAGATGCGGAACACGAAATTTCTGGCCAGCCGCCTGCCCCACGGCTCTTTCCGGCGCACCTCTTTCAGAATGGAGGCAAACCTCCTGGGCCTCGAGAAGGGAGGCCTGCTCACCTTAAACCCCCTTTTTCTCGAGATTCTCGGCGATGCCCCCGTTTTGGAGTTCGGCAATCGCCATCATGACGCGATCGATGATCTTCTGGCTCGCCTCTTTCGTGCTGTCGATGGAATACTCATCGTCTAAATCCATCGGCGCGCCGAATCGCAACTCGACTCTCGTCCCCGGGCGGGGTATGGTCTTGCCCACAGGAATCACCCGGTCCGTCCCTTTTATGGAAACGGGGACGACTGTGGGGGTGGTGTTCCTCACGATTCGGCCCACCATGCGGTTCCCCCGCATAAGCCTCCCATCGCGGCTCCTCGTACCCTCCGGGTAGAGGATGACTTTCCCCTCTTTGATATATTCCTCAATCATGCGGATGGACTTTCTGTCCGCCCCGCCCCGCTTGATGGGGAACCCCCGCCATTTGCGCAAAATCCAGCCAACGACGGGGAGATCAAAAAGCTCTTCTTTTCCCGCCTGGCGAAGCAGTTCCTCGGGATATTTCAGGTAGATGGCCCACGGGATCACCAGGACGTCGAGCGCGGAAATATGATTGCTCAAAAAGAGGATGTTCCCGCCCGGCGGGATGTTTTCCATTCCGCTGATTTTCATTTTAGTGAACAGACGCACCAACAGACCCACGAAGCCGCGCCCCAGCCTGATCATCACTCGCTCGCTCAATGGACCTGTGCCTGTGATCAACTCGAAAATCTCCCCTCATACAGGGATGAAAAATCACTGAATTTCATGGTTTTCAATAACCGAGCCACCCAGAAGGCGCAGGCCGCAACGGTCCGTAAACGGACGGAAGCGCATTATACCCCCTCACGACGGAGAAGAACAAAGGGCGGGAATGAAAATGAGGTTGCCCGGCGAAGAAGGGGGTGCAATAATTCGCCCGCTTTTGGGAAATGCGCACCCGCCCGGAAGGGGAGTTTTTCGTGCCCGGCATCAACCCGCTGATCTTCAGGGAATACGACATTCGCGGCGTTGTGGAGAAAGACCTCACCACCGAGGTCGTCGAAACCATCGGCGGCGCTCTCGGCACGTACCTGGGCGGCGCGCAGGGGGCCGCCATCGCCGTCGGGCGCGACAACCGCTTCTCCTCCCCCGATTTCTACGATGCGCTCCAAAAAGGCCTGACCGCCTCGGGCTGCCGCGTCATCGGGGTCGGCATGGTGCCCACCCCGGTCGTTTCCTTCGCGACGCACCACCTCGACGTGGCGGGAGCCGTACAGATCACGGGATCGCACAACCCGCCTGAATTCAACGGCTTCAAGATCACCCGGGGGCGCGAGGCGATTCACGGCCCAGAAATCCAGGAGATAAGGAGAATCATCGAGGAGGGCCGGATCCACCGGGCCGAGGCGCGGGGCGCGTTCGAGGAGGTCGACATCAGGCACAGGTACATCGAGCGGGCGTCCAAGGACCTGGCGCTCTCGCGGCCCTTCAAGGTGGTCGTCGATGCGGGAAACGGGGTAGGCGGCACGGTGGCGCCACAGGTCTTAAGAAAAATCGGCGCCGAGGTGGTGGAGCTCTTCACCGAGCCCGACGCCTCCTATCCGAATCACCACCCCGACCCTACGGTGCCGGAAAACCTCGAATCCCTGATTGCGAAGGTCCGCGAAACGGGCGCAGAGGCGGGAATCGGCCTGGACGGCGACGGCGATCGCATCGGCGCGGTGGACGCCACGGGCAGAATCATCTGGGGCGACGAACTGCTCATGTTGCTTTCCGCGCCCATTCTGGCGCGCAGCCCGGGAGAGGCCATCGTATTCGACGTGAAGTGTTCATCGCGCCTGGCCGACGCTGTGAAGGAGATGGGCGGACGTCCCGTGATGAGCGCGACGGGGCACTCGCTCGTGCGCGCCAAGATCCTGGAGGAAAAGGCTCCCCTGGGCGGCGAACTCTCCGGCCACATCTTCTTCGTGGACGGCTATCTGGGCTATGACGACGCCATCTACACGGCAGCCAGGCTCCTGCATCTCCTTTGCGACTCAGGCGAAACGCTCGCCGAGCGGGTCTCGAAAATCCCCACGTCGGTCTCCACGCCCGAGATCCGGGTCGCATGCCCGGATGAGGAGAAATTCCAGATCGTCGACAACTTAAAGAAACACTTTAAGAGTATCTATGAAACCATTGAAGTAGACGGCGCAAGAATCAATTTCGATAACGGCTGGGGCCTCATCCGCGCCTCGAACACCCAGCCCGTGCTCGTCATGCGCTTCGAGGCGCTCGATGAACCCTCCCTTCAGGCGTACCAGAGCGAAGTATACGAAGAGATAAAAAAATACCCCGCCGTCTCCCTGCCGGATGCGTAGCCTCCGCGCGCTCTACGACCGGGTGCTGGGCTGGGCGGATTCGCGCTACGCCCTGCCCGTCCTCGTCGTCGTATCGGCGACGGAATCCGTCTTCTTTCCCATACCGCCGGACCCGCTCCTGATGGCCCTGGCGCTCGCCAGGCCGCAGAGAGCGTATCTCTACGCCGCCGTCTGCTCGGCGTCCTCCGTGCTGGGCGGCGCGCTGGGCTATTTCATCGGCTTTTATCTCTTAAAAAGCGTCGGCGAGCCCATCATCGCGTTCTACGGCGTGGCGGATACATACCAGATCGTTCAGGAATACTACCGCGCCTATGACGCCTGGGCGGTCGGAATCGCTGGCTTCACGCCGATCCCCTATAAAGTGTTCACGATTTCGGCGGGTGCGTTCCACATCGATTTCTGGGTTTTCCTCATCGCTTCGATCTTGAGCCGCTCGGCGCGCTTTTTCTTAGAAGCCGCGCTCATCCACCGCTACGGCCCGCCGATACGAAGTTTCATCGATCGCCGCTTTAATTTATTGACCATCCTCTTTATCGTATTGCTTTTGGGCGGTTTTCTGCTCTTCAAAGGATTCTTCTGATGCCCAGGCGCAGCACGTCCCCCTTGTGGGCGGTCATCATGGCGGGAGGCTCGGGAACGCGCTTCTGGCCGGTGAGCAGAAAGTCGAAGCCCAAGCAATTCCTGCCCCCGGGCGGGGGAATTCCTCAGAATTTTACAGGCCCCTCGCTGCTTGATGCGACGCTGGAGCGCACGCGCGGCCTCGCCCCGTCCGAGCGGACGCTCGTCATGGCCTCGGCGGCGCACCGGAAATTGTTGAGAAATCTCGACATCCCAAAACGCAACGTCGTCTACGAGCCTGCGGGTAGAAACACCGCCCCCTGCCTCGGCCTTGCGGCCCGCATCATCGAAATGCGCGAGCCGGGCGCATTCATGTGCGCCGTGCCCGCAGACCAGTTCATCGCGAAGACGAGGGAGTTCCGAAAACTCGTCAAGGCGGGCGCGCGCCTGGCGAGCGAGCATGGATCAATCGTCTCGCTCGGGGCGCCGCCCCACTCGCCCGAGACCAGCTTCGGCTATATCGAGCGCGGCCGTCGCATCACGAAGCCAGGCGAAATCGAGGCGTTCCGCGCCAAGAGGTTCCGTGAAAAGCCCCCGCTCGCACGGGCCAAGAGATACGCGGCTTCCGGGAAACACTACTGGAACAGCGGCATTTTCATCTCACGGGCCGCTCACCTAACCGAAGAACTGGAGGCCCACTCGCCCCGCCTGAGCGCTATTTTAAACCGGGCGGCATCCGCATTTGATAAGCGCGACGCCGCCGCTTTCGCGAAATTATGGGCGAAGTGCGAATCCATCAGCATCGACCACGCGGTGATGGAGCGAACGCGCAATCTCATCGTCTTGCCGGCCAACGTCGGCTGGAGCGATCTGGGCACATGGCCGGCCCTGCGAGGCGTATTGCCGCGCGATGAGGCCGGCAACGTCTGGATACTGCCTAGGGGGGGCAAGACCGAATCCATCGGCGCGAAAAACCTCATCGTGCGCTCGAACAAGAAGTTCGTCGCCGCGCTCGGGGTCGAGGACCTCATCGTCGTCGAGACGGACGACGCGCTTCTTATCTGCCCGGTGGCGGATGCGGAAAAGATCGGCGAGATGGTCAAGAGCCTCGGGGAAAAAGGCGGGCGGTTCCTGTGAACCATCCCGTGAAAGGCTGACATGCTCTGGGAACACGCCCTCATTCTCGGCGTCCTGCAAGGCTTGACCGAATTTCTGCCGGTGAGCAGTTCGGGGCATCTCGTTCTGGGCCAGAGCATTCTGGGGCTCAAAGAACCCGGGTTGTTCTTCGACGTCCTGCTCCACGTCGGGACGCTCGCCGCCGTCCTCGTCTTCTACGGAAAGGACCTCTGGCGCATCGCGCGGGGGTGGTGCGCGTCCCTGGCGGGAAGAGATTCGGGGGACGGTGCAGCCAGAACCGGGTGGCTCCTGATTCTCGGCTCGGTTCCTGCGGGTATCGTGGGCGTTTTTATGGGTGATCTGGTCGAGGAGATGTTCGCCTCCCCCAGGCTCGCCGCCTGCGCCCTGCTCGTGACGGGCGGTATTTTATGCCTGAGCGAACCCCGAGAGGGCGGGGACCGGGGAGAAGCCGAGATGACGGCCAAAGACGCCCTCATCATCGGCGTCTTTCAGGCGTTCGCCATCGTGCCTGGAATCTCGCGCTCGGGAGCGACCATCGCCGCCGCACTCATGCGCGGCGTGGCGCGCGAGCAGGCCGCGCGCTTCAGCTTCCTGCTCTCCGTGCCGGCCATTCTGGGCGCATTCGCACTCAAGATAAAAGATTTGGAAGGCCCGCTCGACGCCAGGCTGCTCCCATACGCCGTCGGCGCGCTCGCCGCGGCTATCGTGGGGGCAGTCGCCCTGGGCTGGCTCATCCGGCTCGTTCGGGGCGGCAATCTGGCGCGCTTTCGCTACTACTGCTGGGGCGCGGGCGCGCTGGCCCTCCTCTACCTCTTCACCACGGGTTAGCGACGCTCGCCTAGTGCATGGGTGAGAACGAAGCGGGCACCCAGATTTCCGAATTCTGCGTGTCCAGGAACGGACGCGAACCCGGAGGCCAGTTTGGCAGTTCATGCGCTTTCTTGCGAATCTCGGCGCGGTGGTTCATGTCGTCATACGCCCAGACGTGAATCCACTGGTTGAGAGGCCCCATATCGGTCATGAAGAGCGCCGCCAGCGGGGAGAGTTCTTCTCTCGCCGCGATGTGCTCGCTCCAGCGGCTCAGGACTTCTCCCGTCTTGCCGGGCTGCACGGTGTAGGTTCTGAATTCATATACGCTGCCGTAGGCCCCGAGCCGCGGTTCGGGCCGGAACGGGGGAGTCGTCAAAACCGCGCTTTCCTGCTCGAGGATCAGATGCCCGTTGGGCGGCGGCCACCAGTCCATCGCCATCGTCTTCGCTCGCACCTCGGCGCGGTGGTCCAGACTCTCGTACTGCCAGATGTGCCTGATGCGGTTCAGGTCCCCGACTTCGGTATGGAAGAATCCCATGATCGGAGAAACTTCGTTTCTCTTGTCGATGACCTTTGCAAAATTCTCCTCGAACTCGTCCACCCCGCCGACGGTCAACCGATAAGTGCGCATTTCGTATATCATGGAAATTCTCCTCGCAGATGGCTTGAGAAAAAGGATTTATCCGAAGTGTAGGCCCTGGCGGCCCGGCGGGCAAGGAGGCGAGGGCTGTTTCGCACCGAATGGCAAAGATACGGAAAATCGGCTCCTAAGCGGAGCGAAACATCTCTTTGAGTTCCATCCATGTGAACGCGCGGCTCCTAGTTCACCCGCTTCTCGCGGCCGGCCCATTCCTTATCGCGGAGGACGAACTTCTGGATTTTGCCCGTGGCGGTCTTGGGGAGCGGACCGAATTCCACGCGCTTGGGTGCCTTGAAGCGGGCGAGGCGGCTCTTCACGTGTTCGATGATCTCCTCCTCGCTCACCTCCATCCCCTCCTTCTTGACGGCAAAGGCCTTGGGCACCTCGCCCCATTTCTCATCGGGCACGGCGACGACGGCGACCTCAAGAATCGCCGGGTGAGAGACGATGGCTTTCTCGACCTCGATGGTGGAGATGTTCTCCCCGCCCGAGATGATGATGTCCTTGGCGCGGTCCTGGAGGTCGACGTAACCATCCTCGTGCGCGACGGCGATGTCTCCGCTGTGAAACCAGCCGCCACGAAAGGCCTCCTCGGTGGCGGCGGGGTTGTCGTAATAGCCGGCCATGACGTTGTTTCCGCGCATCATGACCTCGCCCTGGGTCTTTCCGTCCCAGGGAACCGCGCGCATCTCTGCGTCCCGGACCTCGCATTCCCCCGTCATGACGAAGGGAACCCCCTGGCGCGCCTTGAGACGCGCGCGCTCCGCGGCGGGGAGGTCGTCCCATTCCGGATGCCATGCACAGACGGTGTGGGGGCCGTAGGTTTCGGTGAGCCCGTAGGCGTGGACGACCCGCGCACCGAGGTCCTCCTCCATGGTGGCGATGATTGTGGGGGAGGGCGGCGCGCCCGCGGTCATGATGGTGACGGGCTGGGGGAAGGGGCCCTCCCGGGCGGCGGGGTCGTTCGCGAGGGCGATGAGCACGGTGGGGGCGGCGCAGAAGTGAGAGACCCGCTCCTCGCGGATCAGGCGGAATATCTCGGCCGGCTGGACGGCGCGCAGGCAAACGTGTCGTCCGCCAACCGCCGTCACACCCCAGGTGTAGCACCAGCCGTTGCAGTGGAACATCGGGAGGGTCCAGAGGTAGTTCATGTAGACCGAGCCGCCCACCTCTGTGATCTCGCCCAGGGCGTTCAGATAGGCGCCCCGATGGGTGTACATCACTCCCTTGGGGCGGCCCGTGGTCCCGCTGGTGTAGTTGATCGAGAGGGGCGCGCCCTCCTCGCCGATCTTCCAGGGAAGTTTCTCGTTCTGCGCCGAGGCGATGAACGCCTCGTACTCCGGCCCATCGAAGACGGCGTCGGAAGGACCGAAGCCCGCGGCGTCGTCCACCACGTTCACGAAGGTCCGGACCCCCGGGAGTTTGCTCCGCTTATCGGCGAGGGGCTTCGCCCATTCGCAGTCGGCGACGAGCGCCTTGGCGCCCGAGTGCTCACAGATGTAGGCGATCTCCTCCGGAGAGAGGCGGATGTTGATCGCCACCAGGAGCGCGCCCAGCAGGGGAACCGCGAAGTGGGCCTCGAGCATGGCCGGCACGTTGGGGACGACGTAGGCGACCCGGTCACCCTCCCCGACCCCCGCCGCCTTCAAGGCGGCCGCGCAGCGCTGGACGCGATCGGCGAATTGCGCGTAGGAGTAGCGGCGGCTCCCATAGACGACGGCTTCCTTGTCTTTGTAGACCCAGTGGTTGCGCTCCATGAAGTTGAGCGGGCTTAAGGGCGCGAAATTGGGGGACAGCTCGGGCATGACATGTCTCCTCAAGAAGGCCCGACGCAGGCCGCGCCGGCGAACGGCGGCGCCCGGAACGAGGGCAACTTCAAAAATGGGAGGCGTATTGTAGCAAAGCGCCCGAAGCCCGGCAGCCGCGAACCGGAGGAACTTGCTACAGGGCCTCGGACTGCTCCGCGTTGGAGTTCTGTTTCGAAGCTGCTTGAATATCTTGAAACATGACGGAATCGACACCTCGAAATCGCGTGTGCATTTGCTGGTTGTTCTCTTCGTAAACCTTTACATTACAAAGCTATCTGCTCGGTTTAACTCGCTTCTGCCCATTTCAATTATTTTTAACCACTCATGATGGGTTTTTCAAAACCCCCACAAGAGCGAGTGGCGGGACCTCCCTATTCGCCCAGATAAGCCTCGCGCACGGCGGGCGAGTCGCGCAGGACGCCGGGTGCATCGCCCATGATGATCCGCCCCGTCTCCATCACGTAGGCCCAGTCCGAGAAATTGAGCGCCAGGTGCGCATTTTGCTCGACGAGGAAAATGCCCGTCCCCTCCTCCCGAATTCTCGCCAGGACCTCGAAGATGGTCTCGATGATCCTGGGTGCCAAGCCGAGGGAAGGTTCGTCCAGCAGGAGGAGCCTGGGCCTCGACATCAGGGCGCGCGTGATGGCCAGCATCTGCTGCTCCCCGCCCGAAAGCGTACCGCCCCTCTGGGCGCGCCGCTCGTGCAGGACGGGAAACAGGGAGCAGACGTAATCGAGATCGTCTTTTACGCCTGCTGCGTCGCTTCTCAGAAAAGCGCCCATCTCCAGGTTTTCGAGCACGGTCAAGTGCGGAAAGATGCGCCTGCCCTCGGGCGCCTGGCAGATGCCGCGCTTCACGATGTCGTCCGGCTCCCGGGCGTGAATTGCCTCGCCTTCTAAGAGTATCTCGCCGCGTGAGACGGCGTTGACGCCGCAGATCGCCATCAGGGTGGAGGATTTGCCCGCCCTAATTGATCTGGACGAATTTCGACCCTTTCACCTGCCAGAGCACGTAGGGGCTCTCCAGGACGTCTCCTTTCTTGTTGAACTGGAGTTTGCCCAGAGACGTGTTCCAGGCCGTGCTGCGCAAGTGAGCGGCCAGCTTGGCCCCCCTGGTGCTGCCCGTGGCCTGGATCGAGTTCAGAATCATGTTCGTGGCCACGTAGCTGTAAATGGTGTAGGCGCCCACTTCCTTGCCGAAGCGCTTGCGGTGGTTCTTGATGACGTTCTGCGCCGCCGCGAGTTTCGTCTGATCCGGCGTGAACGTGATATAGGTGCCCTCGGCGGATTTACCGGCGATCTTGTAGTACTCGTCGGTGACAATGCCGTCGCCGCTCATGAAGATCGCCTTCATGCCGAGGCGCTCGCGCATCTGCTTCACCAGAAGGATGGCCTCGGGGTGGATGCCGCCGAAATAGACGAGTTCGGGGTTTTCCTGTTTCGCGGCCGTGAGTACGGGCGTGTAGTCCTTGTCCCCCTGTACGACGCCGCTGTAGAAGACGGGCTTGACGCCTCTTTTCTCGAGAAACCGCTTCGTCTCATCGGCCAAGCCCTGGCCGTAAGTGGTCTTGTCGTGGAGGATGGCGATGCGCTTTAGCTTGAGCGTGTCCACAATATAGTTGGCCGCCACCTCTCCTTGCTGATCGTCGCGCCCGCAGACGCGGAACACCGTCGAGAAGCCCTGCTCGGTGAGCTTGGGGTTCGTGGACGCCGGCGTGATCTGGACGACGCCCGCCTCCGCATACACGGTGGACGCCGGAATGGAGACCGAACTGTTGAAATGGCCGACGATGCCGGCGGCGCCCGAGTTCACGAACTTGTGCGCGATCGACACCCCTTCCCTGGGGTCGTGGCGGTCGTCGCCCCAGAGAATGTCCACCTTCATCTTCTTTTTGCCGACTTTCACGCCGCCCCTGGCGTTCCATTCCTCGACGGCGAGCGTGGCCCCGTTTTTCAGCATCTCGCCGAACGCCGCCTGATCGCCGGTGAGCGGACCGGCCACGCCGATCTTCAAGGTCGCGGCGTGCGCCGCCGAACCCAGAAATACGGCGGCAGTGAGAATGATCAGTACAGGATACAGCTTCTTGCGCATGTTGAGTCTCCTTCAGGCAACTGGGATGATTGAGAATCAAAGGTTTCATGCACGCTGCAAGGAAACTTTCATCCTGTGATCGCCCCTCGCGGCAATCATGACTTTTCCGGTGCCGTGAAATTCGCTTCTTCACAAGATACGCAAACAGAAAGAGCCTTTCAAGATTTTTTTGACGGGCGCTCCAGCTAGGCCGTCTTCACGCGCTCGATGTATTCCCCCGTCCGCGTGTCGATTTTGAGCACGTCGCCCTCGTTCAGGAACAAGGGCACGGTGACCACCGCGCCCGTCTCGAGTTCCGCCTGCTTTGTCGCGCCCGTGGCCGTATCGCCCCGCACGCCCGGTTCGGTCTTCTTGATGGCCAGTTCCACGAACGTAGGCATCTCGACCGAAATCGCGTCGCCCCTGTGGAAGAGGATGTCGACTATCGTCTCCTCGCGCAGGAGCTTGACGCTTTGCCCAAGCTTCTCCTCGCCCAGCCCGGTCTGATCGTATGTTTGCGTGTCCATGAAATAGAAGATGTCGCCGTCGCGGTAGAGATACTGCATCTGTTTCTGCTCGATCCCGGGGTCTCCCACGGACTCGCCCGATCGGAACGTCTTTTCCAGGACGCGGCCGGTTCTCAGATTCTTGAGCTTCGTGCGGACGAAAGCCCCGCCCTTGCCGGGCTTCACATGCTGGAACTCCACGATGATGAACGGCTCGTTATCGAGCTCGATTTTCAGTCCGTTTCGAAAATCACTTGTCGAGGGCATCGGTTCAAAAAACCTCCTGATGATGAAAATAACTACAAGACAACGAGTTCCTTGGGTATCGAACGGGTAAGGACCTCCTTCCCCCGCTCGGTGACGAGCACCATATCCTCTATTCTCACGCCGCCCCAGCGGGGCAGATAGATGCCGGGCTCCACCGTGACCACCATGCCGGGCCTGAGTTCCTCCTTCACGCCGGGGCCGAGCCTGGGGGCTTCGTGGATGTCGAGTCCCACGCCATGGCCCGTCCCGTGCCCGAAGGCCTCGCCATAGCCGTGGGATCTGATGACGTCGCGGGCCGCCTTGTCCACGTCTCCGCATCGGGCGCCCGGCTTCACGGCCTCGAGCGCCGTTATCTGGGCTTCCAGGACAATCTGGTAGATCTTCTCCCCCTTGGGCGTGGGCCTGCCGAGGGAGAACACGCGCGTCGTATCCGCATGGTAGCCCGACACCACGGCGCCGAAATCGATGGTGATGAGGTCGCCGGCTTTCAGTTTTCTCGAGGAGGCGATTCCGTGCGGAAGCGCGGAGCGCGGGCCGGAGGCGACGATGGTGTCGAAGGAGGCGCCGGAAGCTCCCCTTCTCCTCATCGCGGTCTCGAGGTCGAGCGCGACGTCCGCCTCGGCGCGTCCGGGGCGAATCGAGGCGGCGGTCTCGCCCAATGCCTGCCCGTTCACCCGCGCGCCTTTTTTAAGTTTTCGAATCTCACCCGGGTCCTTGCAAAGCCTCAAACCCTCCACGAGGCCCGAGACGGGCTTCAGGCGCACTCCCTTGATGAGTTTTCTTATCTGCCGGAATGCCGCGTGGGTGACGTGCGCCTCCTCGAAGGCGAGCGTCTTGGCTCTCGTTTTCTTGAGTTCCGACGCGATCCCCTGAACCGGAGCCGTATGCTCGGCGCGGCGAAAATCGGGCGGCACCTGCTTCGCCGCCTGCGAGCGGTAACGGAAATCCGTGATGAAGACGGCGCTTCTCGCGGAGATCAGGCAAGCGCCGGCCGAGCCGGTGAACCCGGTGAGATAGTGGACGTTCTTCCGGTTCGTCACGGCAAGGGCGGCCAGACCTTCGCGCCGCATCGCCTTTCTCACTGCGCGCAGACGCTGCTTCATTCTTCTTCCAGTGGAAACGTCAGCCCCTTGACGTGGAAATCGACCGCCGCGCGAAGGGCCAGGGCGTAGCCCGCCATGCCGAACCCGACGACGCTTCCCGCCGCCACGGGCCCGATCATCGAGCGATGCCTGAAATCCTCGCGCTTCATGACGTTGGAGATGTGCACCTCGTAGACCGGCAAGTCCAGGCCGCCTATCGCGTCCCGGAGCGCAACGCTGGTATGCGTGTATCCTCCCGGATTGAAGATGCAGGCGACGCATTCACCCGAGGGGGCCACATCCGTCAAGGGCGGTTTCACGCCCGCCGCGCGCTGGAGCGCGTCGATGAGCTCTCCCTCGACGTTGGACTGGTAGCACTCCAGGTCCGCCCCCTCATCCGCCGCCATCCGGGCGAGGGCCGCCTCGAGTTCGGCCAGCGTGGTCTCCCCGTACACGTCGGGCTCGCGCCTGCCCAGCAGATTGAGATTCGGACCGTTCAAAAGCAGTATTCTCATATGCTCACTCAAAGAGGATGCGTCGCGCATCGAAGCGCGGATTCCGACGGGGAATGGTAGAAAACACGGGCGATGGCGTCAATGAACGGGAGCGGCAAAACTCGTGATTAACGGGCTTGTGGAAAAAGCCCTCCTCGCTCGCAATTGGCCATCGCCGTCATTCCGGCGCATGCCGGAATCCAGGGCCGAGGAGAATGGCGACGCCCCGGTTTTTCATCCTCCACTCATTGGTGGGAATACAAAAGAAACAAAAAACAAAGACAAAGTCCCTGGATTCCGGCATGCGCCGGAATGACGAACAAAACCCACCCCGCTCGTCATTTCCCCGCCCTACCCCCCTTGTCGGGTCTGTTGAAAAAGTCCACAGAAGGAACACGCCGAATTTCACTCCCCCCTTGAGGGGGAGTCAACGAGACAAGGGCGAAGCCCGCAGGCGAGTTGGTGGGGGGACATGCCACAGATAAAAGCTCCCCCCACCGAATCGGCCTTCGCACAAACCGCTCGGCCTCTTCGACTCCCCCTCAAGGGGGGAGTGAATTTCAAAAGCGCGCGTGACCAAAACCGCCCCACAAGACTTTTTCAACAACCCTTAACCGGCCAGCGCGCCCCGCCACAAACGGGGAGACACTTCTATGCCCGGCTCCACCTCGCCGATTCTCCGCATCAGGACGAACCTGGGGCTGCCCCGGCGCGTTTTCTTGTCGCTGGCGAGCAGTCGCTTCAGGACCGCGAGCCCCGGAGGCTCCTCCATGTTCGTGGGCAGTCCGAAACGATCGAGAAGAGCGGTCAACCGCTCCACGTCCCCTGGCGCGCAGCGCCCCATCGCGCAGGATATCCGGCCCGCCGCGGACATGCCGACCGCGATGGCCTCCCCGTGGAGCAGTTCGGAGGAATAGCCCGCCAGCGCCTCCACCGCGTGTCCGAGGGTGTGGCCGAAGTTCAGTATCTGTCTCAGGCCCGCCTCGCGCTCGTCGTGCTCGACGACTCTCGCCTTGATCCGGCAGTTCGAGGCGACAATGCGCCCCATCACGCCCTCGTCGCGCTCGAGGATCAGCGCCTCGTTCTTCTCCAGAAAGGAAAAAAGGCGGGGGTCCGCTATCGCCGCGTGCTTCACCACCTCGGCCAGCCCCGCCCTGAACTCCCGCTCGGGCAGCGTCTTCAGCGACGACGTATCGCTGACCACCGCTATCGGCTGATGAAACGCGCCCACGAGGTTTTTTCCCAATCTGTGATCGATCGCCGTCTTGCCGCCCACCGCGCTGTCCACCTGGGCGAGGAGCGTCGTCGGCGCCTGGACATAGGGAACCCCTCTCAGGAAGACGGCCGCCGCGAATCCGGTGATGTCGCCCACGACGCCGCCGCCCAGGGCCACGGCGCCGCAGCCCCTGTCCAGCCTCAAGGACGCCATCTTGTCCAGTATCCGGGACAACTGCCGCATCGACTTGCTCGCCTCGCCCGCCGGAATCCTGAACAAAGACGCCTGAACGCCGGCCGCCGTGAGCGAAGCAAGCGTTTTCCCGGCATAGAGCGGCGCCACGTTCGTGTCCGTCACGACGATCGCCCTCGCGCCCCTGAAATGGCGCTGGCAGACTTTTCCGATATCCCCGAGCGCGTCCGCCCCGATTCTGATCGTGTAGGAGCGCTCTCCCAGATGAACGCGGACGTTTTTCATGGGGACTCCACCGCGCGATACGCCAGTCCCGCGCCGATAGCGGCAACGGGAGCGAGAGATTCCAGCAGATCCGAATCGAACGCCTCTTCGGGCGCTTCGACGCGGCGAAAGGGATCCAGAATTTCCACGGGCGCATCGAGCGCCGCCCCCAGGCGCTCCGGCAGCCCCTGAAGCTGCGCGCCGCCGCCGGAGAGAACCACGCGCTCGACCTTAGGCGCGGGCGTTATCGGCCACATCAGCCGAAACGTTCCATCAAGCTCGAAAGCCAGCTTTTCCGCCTCCAGGCGCAGGACTTCTTCCAGGGCGTCCGGGTCGGCGGCGGACGCCTCCCCCCGCTTGACGGCCTCCGCCTCCTCGCGGGAGATCGCCAGACGATCCGACAGTGCTCTCGTCAACCCCTCTCCGCCGAACGGAACCGCCCTGGCCATCAGCGTGTGCTCATCGCACACCACGTCCACAAGCGTCTCGGACGCGCCGATATCCACCAGGGCGGTGATTTCCCCTTCCTCGCGCATCCCCGAGAGTTCGAAAGCGCTTTCCATCGCCAGAAAGTTCACATCCACGATCACGGGCTCATATTCGATGCGCTTCAGGAAATTCAGCAGCGCCTCGAGCGGCTCGCGCTTCACGGCGATCATCAGATACTCATCCAGCCTCTCGACCCCTCTTTCGAGTTGCCCGACCCGCAGGTGAGACAGGCGCACCTCGTCCAGCGGAACGGGCAGAACCTGCATCGCCTCGGCTTCCAGGGCGTCCGTGACGGGAAAATCCTCCTCGGCGGGCAGCAGCACCGTCCGCACCATGGCCGCCTTGCCCGAAAGCGCCACGACCACCTTTTTTTCTTCCTCCCCCCCGGCGGGCATCAATTCCGCCAGCGCCCGTTCGACCTCCTCGGGGTCGTGCACGAAGCCGCCATGCACGGCCCCCGGCGCGAGGGATACCGCGCCCAGACGCGAGAGGACGAGGCGCTCCCCTTCCTTTTCGAGTTTCACCAGCTTGAGGGCGGAACTCCCGATGTCGATGGCCAATGGCGTGGAATCGTCGGACACGATCATTCTCTACCAGGAGAAAAACATCAAAACAGCCGAATGGGCGTCAGGGTGAACGTACAAATCAGGACAATCATACACGCAAATCCCCAAAAACGCCTCTTGCGCGTCAGAGGCTCCCACTCGTCCATGAGCGGCGGATGCCGCCTGCCCAGAGCCAGCACCATCACGCTCCAGAAAATCCAGCCGGGCCACCAGTATCCCATCACCAGAAGAACGAGGCCGATGGCGACGGATATCTTCGCGTGCCACCCCCCGAGAAGCGTGTAGATGACGTGTCCTCCGTCGAGCTGTCCGGCGGGGATGAGATTGAGCGACGTCACCAGCAATCCGCACCAGCCCGCAAAGGCCACCGGATGGAGCAGAATGGTCTGACCCTTGGGTATCGGGCCGTGCACCAGCCACGCGAGGCCGTCGAACAGAAGGGGCGTTCCCAGGCCGATGCCGGGAGAGGCGCCGCCGGGGGAGAGACTGGACATCATCAACCCGACGATGAGGGCCGGAACCGCAGCGGCCAGACCGGCCAGCGGCCCCGCCACGGCCACGTCCATCAGGGCGTTCCGGTTCAGAATCCCACCGCGTATGCGGATGACCGCGCCGAACGTCCCCAGCAGCGAGGGCGCCGGCAGGAAATAGGGCAGCGATGCGTCGACCCCCCACCTTCGGCTCGCGACGTAATGGCCCATCTCGTGCGCGCCGAGGATCAGGAGCAGCGTCAGCGAATAGGGCAGCCCGATCAGAAGCGCCGATGGCTGCGAGAAGACGGCGTCCGGCGCGACGCCGCGCTGGAGCGCGCCCGCCAGCAAGGTGGAAACGGCGGTCAGAACGAACATCAACGCGGGAATCCCGACAACTCTCCAGGCGGGGAGCCGCCTCCCGGCGGCGCTCCCGACACCGGCGGCGGGGCCTGGGGGCGAGAATGGTTCCGCATGAGGCCCGAGACGGCCCACTCGCTCATCCCGTCCCTGTTCTTCGCGCGGGGCCGCATGAGGGTAGCGGCCGCACGGCCCGGGGCCTCCTGTTTGTCCGTTCAACGGCTGCATCCACGGCGGGTGAGGACAAGAAATCGCGCATCGCGGGGATTCTAACCCAACCCGCACGCTTCACGCACCTTGACACCCCGCGCCTCAATTCCTACTCTCGCGTGTGTGGCACTCCGCCCGCGAGAAAGAAAATGCACAACGCCATCTTGAAATTCATGCTCACAGCCTCCCTCACCGCATTGCTCGCTACAGGATGCACGCCGGGTCCGGGTTCACAGACCACGCCCGGACCCGCCGCGCGCCCCCCCGCTCCCGAAGCGAAGGCCGAAACCCCGCCAGCGCCCGAGCCCGCCACGCGAAAGGCGCTCGCCGAAGGCTCCGCAAGCTGGTCGGCCCCTGCTCCTGCGCCGCCACGGACGCCGCTGGCCGCTCTCGGAGCGGATTTCGAGAAAAATCCGACTGCCCGCGACGCCGACAAGACGCTGCTCGACATCGCAAAACACCAGCTCGCGCGCGGGGAACTCGAATCCGCGGCGCGAAGCCTCGAAAGGCTTCAGGAGAAATTCCCCCTCTCCCACCTGTACCCAGAGAGCGCCTTTCACCGCGGCCTCGCCCTCCAGGCTTCCGGCAGGGACGATGAAGCGTGGATTTCCCTGAGAAGCAGCCTGAGCAAGGAGACCAGCCCCGAACGACGCGCCCTGCTCGAAGCCTCTCTCGGCGACGTGTATGAAAAGCGAGGCGAGCCCTTCTCCGCCCTGCTCTCCTATGCGCGCGCCTTGAGGAGCGACCGGAAAATTTTCGGGAAGAAGATTCTCATCGAGCGCATCGAGGCGCTGGCGCGGGAAATCGCGCCGTATCGGCTCCGCACAGCAGCCGAGCGTTTCGCAGGCACGCCCGCGGGGATGTATCTGCAAGCGGCCCTCGCAGCCCAGGAGAGGCAGGAGAAACCCTCCCAATCTGCGCGGGATGATACACCCCCCAAAAGCCCGGCGGTCGAATCGGGCGCGCCTTCGCCCGTGATCGGGCGCGTGGGCATCATGCTCCCGCTCTCCGGCGCCCTGGGCGCCGCCGGCGGGCGCGTATATGACGGCATTCGACTGGCGCTTCGGCACAGCCTGGCGAAATATCCAGGCCTCAGGATTCAACTCGCGGTTCGCGATACGAAAAGCGCGGCCGGGTCCGCGGGCGACGCGGCGAAAGTGGCCGCCGAACTCATCGAGAAAGAAAAAGCCCTCGCCCTCATCGGCCCACTCATCACCGAGGCAGCGGAAGACGCAGCCCAAGTTGCGAACCGCCAGAAAACCCCCATGCTCACGCCGTTTGCGGTTCGGATGCGCATGAACCCCGATTTCACCTGGGTATTTCGCAATTCGCTCACGAACCGCCTCCAGGCACAGGGCGTCGCTTCGTACGCCATCCGCTATCTCGGGGTGCGGCGCTTCGCCGTCCTGTATCCTGCAGCCCGCGACGGGATAGAGCTGACCGACGCCTTCACCCAGGCGGTGGAGAACCTGGGAGGCGAGGTCGTCAAAATCGTCTCATATCCGGAAAACGCCACCGACTTCGGGGCGCAGATGCGCGCGCTCGGCGGCATGGACGACCGCCGGTTGAACAGACTGAAACGCTCGCTGGGGATCAACAGAAACAACCCGTATCAAATCCCGCTGAACTTCGAAGCGCTATTCGTGCCGGTCCGCCACGAGGAGGCGGTTCTCATCGCGCCGCAGGTCCTCTTCTACAACATGCGCGAGGTCAGGCTCCTGGGCGGCAGCGGATGGAACGACCCCCGCCTGCTCGAACACGGGGAGCGCTACGTGGAGGGCGCGGTTTTCGTGGACGGGTTTTTCCCGGAATCGGAGGAGCCGATGGTCGCGCGTTTCGTGAGAGAATTCAGAGAGATTTACGGGAAAACACCGGACATCTTCTCGGCGCTTGGCTACGACGCGGCGCAAATCATCTTCGCTGCAATCGCGCAGGGGGCGAAGACGCGGGAAGACGTGAGGCAATACCTCGCATCCCTCCGGGGCTTCGAGGGCATCATGGGCCTGACAGACATGGGACCGGACAACGACGCGCAGCGCCAGTTGTTCGTGCTGTCGGTCGAGAAGAAGAAAATACGGCACCTGCAGATGGTCACGCCGCACAGGACGTTCGCCGGAGGCGCGCCGATAGGCGAGAACGCGCGGTTTTCCCCTGCGCCGACCCCGACGCAATGAGGGGAAGAGGAAGCCGGAAAACAGATCCCTGCATGAAAAGCACCCCCCCTACCCCCCTTGACAGGGGGGTAAGAAAAAAAGCCCCCCTGACAAGGGGCTTTTTCAACAACACCCACACATGTAACCCATGTTCTAAAACCTGTAGGGACAGGCCGCGAACCTGTCCCTATGGACTTTCATGGTCAAGCAGAATATCAGAAATGACTTGCCTTGATGCTCCTATCCACACATTCGCCTCCATATTTCTCTCTAAAGCGTTTTCTTGAGAAACAGGGTCAATTCCAAGCGACCTCATCAAGCAGGATGACAACTCGATTATTGCATTCTCATGGCTTAGAATCTCGATGTATTTGGGGATTTTCTCTGCGAATTTCAAACCGAAAGCATCCCCTTCCACCTCGACGATAATATCAAAGGCTTTCCGCATTCCGCCTCGGTATGTTTCGAGAATCTCTTCCGCGTCATCAAACTCATACACCATATTCACTGTTTCATAGACCAGGGCAGTGAGAAAAATTGTCAACTCGGACATCAAAAGAGTGCTGGCTTTCTTAGCGCCGATCATGAAGGGGATTTTGTAGCCGACAGATTTTGCGAAACGATGGCGCACCCGGGGAGATAACAGCCCCATCACGCTCCCCGCCAGGCGATAGCCTATTTCCTTGTTTGCTCCTATGTCCACACACCCCTCCTATTGGAGATGGCTACAATCGCCGCCACATCTGAACCTTTGCAGGCATCCTCCAGCCCTTCGTTATGGCCTGAATCGCAAGCGCACATCGGGCATTTCACATTCACCCTCAAATCTGTATCGCGCCGCACGAGATGGTGTAGGCCTGCCCGGTGATGCCGGCGGCTTCTTCGCTCGCGAGGTAAAGCGCCATGGCGGCGATCTCATCGGGTTTGAGAAAGCGCCCCATCGGAACCTCGTCCCGGTAGCGGCGCATCGCCGCCTCCCTCTCCTCGTCATGGCCGGCAAGACCTTCTCGGAAGGTGTCGACCAGGCTCGTGTCCACGAAGCCGGGGCAGATCGCGTTCACGGTGACGCCCGCCCCAGCCGCCTCGAGTGCCACCGATCGCACCAGGCCCAGCACGCCGTGTTTCGCCGCGTGGTAGGCGCTGCGGTTCGGCCCGCCGATCTTGCCCGAGACCGAGCTTATCGCGATGAGGCGGCCCCAGCCGCGCGCGCTCATGCCCGAGATCGCCGCGCGAAAGGCGTAGAAGGCGCCGTTTAAGTTCACGCGCATCATTTCATCCCAAAGGGCGTCGGTGGTTTCCTCAAGCCTTGCGTGGATGAGCGCGCCCGCGTTGGCGACCAGGATGTCCACCCCGCCGAACTCCCGGCCCGCGCGCTCAAGCGCATCTCCCACGCCGCGGGAATCGCCCACATCGCAGGGAACCGCCAAGGAGCGCCTCCCCTTTTCCTTTATCTCCTGCGCGACCGCGTCGATTTCGGCGCGCGTTCTCGCGGCGACGGCGACGTCCGCGCCCTCGCTTGCGAATTTGAGCGCGATGGCGCGCCCGATGCCACGACCTCCGCCGGTAATGAACGCGCGCCTGCCCTCAAGCCGCATGGGCGCTCTCCCCCGTCCTCATCATACGAGAGCCCAAGGCCGGATTATCGAAGAAAGCCTCCACCTCGCGGAGAACGGCGTCCATATCCTCCATACGGTTCACCTTCTCGCGCATCGCCGAGCCTCCCCGGAGACCCTTCGTGTAGGCGGGCAGATGCTTCCGGGAGTGGAAGGCGGCGAGCCGCTCGCCCAGAACCTCCCGCAGCAAGCACAAGTGGCGAAGCGCCACCTTCTTCTTCTCGGCGAGGCCGGGTGGTGCGGGCAGCTCTCCCGTTTTGATCCAGTGGAGCAGGCGCGAGAAAATCCACGGATTGCCGATGGCCCCACGCCCGATCATCAGGGCGTCCACGCCGGTGCGGCGAATCATGGCGATGGCGTCCTGAGGACTCAGAATGCTGCCGTTTCCCAGAACGGGGACCCTGACCGCGCGCTTGACCCGCGCGATGGCGTCCAGATCCACCGCGCCGCTGAACATGGCCTGGCGGGTCCTGCCGTGCACGGTGATGGCCCTGGCGCCCGCGTCTTCCACCGCCCTGGCGAAAACCTCCGCCGAGCTTCGATCGACGGTGTCCCAGCCGGTGCGCATCTTCACCGTCACCGGAATGCGCACCGCGCGCACCATGGCCGAGACGATTTGATATGCTCGTTCGGGGTATCTCAGAAGCGAGGAACCCGCCTGGTTTTTCGTTATCTTCTTGACGGGGCATCCGCAGTTGAGATCGACGATGTCCGCGCCCGCTTCCTCCACCATGGCCGCCGCCTCGCCCATCTGAACCGGGTCCGCGCCGAAAAGCTGGATGGAGACCGGTTTTTCCGCCGCGTCGTTTCGCATCAGGTCATACGTTTTCCTGTGACGCCGAACGAGGGCCTGGCTGCTCACCATCTCGGTGGCGACCATGCCTGCGCCGTGCGCCTTGACCAGCGTGCGGAAGGGCAGGTTCGTATACCCCGCCATGGGCGCCATGACGAGGCGGTTCTCGAGCCTCACCCCGCCGACCTCCAGGGGCACATCGAAACCCTCCGGCGGCGGCGGAACGGCCTCAAGCGGCGCCTCCGATACGCAGGGACCCGCTTCTTCAGGGCGCATCAGTTTATCCTCTCTAAAACGCTATTCATCAGGCGCCTCTCCCAGTTCCCAGGAAGGGTCCGCATCCATGCCGGTAAAATCCATGAAGCCCTCGCGACCACGTTCTCTCAGCCTGAAGCCGCCCGCGCAGGCGATCATCGCGGCGTTGTCCGTGCAATATTTGCGCGCGGGAAAATGGAGCGACCAGCCCTCTTGCTCCGCCCGCTCGCCCAGACGCACGCGCAGATAGGAATTCGCGGCCACGCCCCCGCTCACGGAGACGGCGGACAGCTTTTCGCGGCGAACCACCCCGCTCACCTTCTCCACGAGAACCTCCACCGCCGCTTCCTGGAATCCCGCAGCCACCGCGCACGCCACTTCTTCGGGCACTTCCTGGGGACGCGCCCAGGGAGGGAGGTTCCTGTCGCTCAGGTACAGCCCTCTTTCTTTCTGGTAGTTTAACACAGCCGTTTTCAACCCACTAAAGCTGAAGGCGTAAGGTCTGTCCTCAAGAAACGGCCGGGGGAATCCGACCGGAGCGGCGCCGCCCCCGTTCGCTTCGAGAAACTTCGCATGCAGGCGGTCGACGATGGGGCCGCCCGGATAGCCCAGCCCCATGATGGCCGCCACCTTGTCGTAGGCCTCGCCCAGGGCGTCGTCCAGCGTGCCGCCCAGGTGCGATACTTCGGCGTGTCCGTTCACGCGGTAGAAATCCGTATGCCCGCCCGAAACAACGAACCCCAGATGCGGAAACGGGGGCGGCGCGTCGCTTTCATCTCCAGTGGGCAGATACAGGGAATGAACGTGCCCGTCCAGGTGATGCACGCCGATAAGCGGAACGCCCAGGCTCCAGGCCAGTCCCTTTGCCGCGGAGAGGCCGACGAGCAGGGCCACCACCAGGCCGGGGCCGCGCGTGACGGCCACGGCGTCAATCTCTTTCGTGGAAATCGCAGCCTCCTCCAAAGCCGCTTCCAGCACGGGCGCGATCATCTCCACGTGGCGGCGCGCCGCGAGCTCCGGGACCACGCCGCCATATCGCGCATGAATCTCGTGTTGCGAGGCCACGACGTTCGAGAGGACTTTGGGGGCGTTTTCATCCCCGAACTCGAGAACGGCCGCCGCCGTCTCGTCGCAACTCGTCTCCACGCCTAGGATATACACGTTCATACTCCTCGCCTTGCGCAAACCTCATCAAGCTCTGGTTCAAGTGGATACGGGAATTCTCGCGGGGAAGCAACGCCCGGCGGGGCGTGAAGGGGGGATTCGGGGTGTCACTTCCCCCCTTGAGGGCTTATGACGGCAACATGGGGGTGGTTTTTCTCCTTTGCCAGTCGGGTTTCATCCGTAGTGACAACCCCTCCTCGGGGTTGTCCCACAGTTCGCGAACCGCCCCTACAAATACGTTGACAAGCGAACGACGCAAGGGCAGACACATCGGTCCTCGGACAGGCGCGGGGGCCTGCCCGGCTACGACAAACCGCAAACCCTCCTTCACCGGCAGGCCAGACGAGAAAAAGGGAAAAAGTCGGCCTACACCGTGATAGTGACTCCGCATCTTCGGCCAGCCCGGCGAACGTCCGAGAGAAACGAGGGGTCGAACAATCCATCGCGCGCGTCCGTGATACTAAAATTCTCCGGCTTTACGCGGTCTCCGAAGAACAGGTATGCGGTGTCCGGATCGCACTGGTTCGAGGTCCAGAGTAAACCATGGACTTCGGGAAACTGGTGGTGTACGGCGCTCGCCCACCGAGCGGTTTCGGCATAGAGCTTAGGCGAGGCGCCGATCAACAAACTGCGAGCGATGCGCCATCGCCTGAGGTCGGGGCCGCGCAAGGAGACCAGGCGCAAGTCCCGCAAAAGTTCCAGCCGGGCGTGCGCACGGCTTTGCACGAGCGTCCTGGGAACGGTCTTTCGCTTCGCCACTGCGGGAACGTCGTGGAAGATCGTTTCATGGATCGCCGCCTCCAGCGTGTCGGCCGCGTAAAGAGACGGGATGCACTCACCCGCTGCATCGTAGACAGGAGCGAAGCGCGTGGGAGAACCCTTGCAGGGGTTAAAGTCGTTCGCAGCGAAATTCCTGTCGTGCACCCGATGCACGATTGCTCCCGCTTTGAGTGAAACGGTGTTTGGATAGGCGAGCGTCGCCGGGGGTTTTCGGATCGACATGCAGGGTTAACGCCCTACCCGACAGCCGGATCGGCCAGCCTCCGGGCCGCTTCGACGACGGCGTCCGGATCAGAGAGGCGCTCCTGCGGCTCATCGCCGTCCAGCCAGCCGTTCCCGGATGCGAACCACATGGCGATTTGCCAACCGGTCATGTCCTTTGGAAGAGCGGTGAGAATCGCCTTGATGACCGGCCGCGGAGCTCCGTCGGCGAACTGAAACGCCGGATAGTGGTCAACCCCCGAGCGGCGCACCGCGAACAGCCTGCCCTCGCGTTTCCAGCGGGAGGCGGGCTCGCTCTTGTTGCGCGGGTTGAGACCCGAAGCGGCGCGAACCTCGGCTCCGGTCAATAGGGGCGTTTCCTGAAAATACCGGGAGCGCAGCCTGGCGTTGTCGATTTCGAGTTCATTCTCGACCCGGGGACGGGACGCGTCCGAAAGAATGACGTCGAGTATTTTCTCGATATTCGCCTCGGATAATCTGGCTCCGCGCTCGGCCGCAAGAGAAGGCAGCACTTCAAGCGCGCGTTCGAGCAGTTCCGCCCGCCCTTCCGTGCGTTCGCCCACGAGGAGCCAGGCGCCGGGCGGGGAATCCTTCGAGCGCGAGGAACCACCGATCCTCCTCCGCAGACTGGCGGGCAGCCGCTCGATTTCGCCGGGCGTCAGATCGAACAGGGACAACGTTTCACTCATGCGGACATCCTCCAGGATGAGGCGTGAGATCCAATAATAAATAAAATATAGTGAATATCATGCCGGATGTCAAACCCGCGCGTTCACGGCCGGCCTAGTCGCGCCTGGCGCCAAATACACCGGAAACGTCGTGAATATCTCCACCGACCCTGTCGTTTTCAGCAACAGACGTCCTGAAACTGAACAACCCGCCCACTTCCTCGTGGTTCGGGCCGTAGAACCGGCCGGAAATGCCTCTCCTCGCGGGATGCCGACTGGCATCCGCCTCGCCGTCGCTGACAGGAACGACACCGAACGACCCGCCTTTGAGCGCCAGTCCTTCCCAGGAAACATCATCGAAATGAACACCCGCTCGTTCGTCTTTCATGTTCCTGAACTCGACATCGACCAGCAGACCGGGATTTCCCTGCGGATTGGAAACCGTTATCGTGGCATCGCCCTTGACGAAACCATCCGGTTCCGCAATGCGGATGCCAACCATCATCCCGGACCACGTCGCGGCGCCGCCGGCCAAAACATCCGGATTCGAATCGATCACGTTTCCTATCGAATAAGCGGCATAGTAATTTGCGGAAACCCGGTTTTCTTCAGACGCCACCTCGATTCCAGGGGTCTTGAGCAGGAAAAAACTATGGTCGATCCAGCCGGCCAGGGCGCGGTAGCTGGTCGTATCGCCTCCTCCTGAAACCTGCGTCCTTTCCGCCAAAGACACGCCGCGACGGCGTTCGATGAAACGAAAGCCGGAAAAGTCAAACTTGCCGACCGCCCTGTAGTGAACCGGTCCGAGCCCGCCTTCACATCCCAATAACAGCGCCGCACACGTTACGGCGCCCGGAGGTGGAGGATCAGCGCCGAATCGAGCCAGCGCGGGAGATTTCGAATCGCTCCGCAAGCCGCTCAAAACGCCTTCGATTTCATCCGTCTCCAGAATCAAGGACTTGAGTGTAGGCATGCCGCCGGCAGCTTCGTATTCGACGGCGCCGCCCTCGGCTACGCTCACAACGCACGCCGGGCCGCCTGCCGGACACGACACTTCGACGTTGCCATGCTCCTCGGAGGTTCCGGGCTGGACCGTAAACTCCTCCATCGGGGCAAGTCCGTGGTTCGCAGGCACCCCGGCCAGAGCGATGGTGTCGTCCATGGGCGGCACGGGCGCCGAATCGACCACCGACCCGCCGCCTCCACAACCCGACAACATCACCAGGAACGGCACGACTGCCGCGAGAAGTGAAAACCGGTTCCTGCTGCGCTGCATTGTACGTTCCTCCGGTTGCTCCCGGTTTCAGATGCACCGCCCCGCACCGCAGATTGCGCGAAGCTCGGGACGCGTTCCCTTCGGGGCGCACATTGTAATGCCTTCGGCATTCTACCCTTGGTTCGACGGCCTCGGACAGATGCTTCCCCGGCAGATTAGCTCAGGGCCGGACCCGGAACAACGGGCGGGATGAAGGCAGGCAAGCCGGCAGGCACGGATATGGTTTGAAAAGGGGCCGTCCGGGCGAAACGAATTCCAGATTCCCGCTCAAAATCTCCTGCGAGTTGACGAAGCAATGGGCGGCCCCGAACACACGAGGGACGACACGCCGGTCCCCCGGACAGGCGCAGAGGCCCGGTACAGGTCGCGCACACCCTGAAACCGGACAACCACGGGGGGCAGGACAACCCCGAGGAGGGGTTGTCCCTACGGCGCGCGTGTTTCGCCCGTCATTCCGGCGCATGCCGGAATCCAGGGGTTTTGCCTTTGTCTTTCTTTTCCGCCGGATTCCTGCCGGTGAGAAGGCATGAAACACCGCGCATATTCGCACACATCCGCTCTGGATTCCGGCATGCGCCGGAATGACGGTGGCTTTTCCCGGTTGATAAGAAAAGGAGCATGGATAGGTCGCAACCTTTGACAGGCACAGGGCTTCGGACAGGTCGCGACCTGTCCCTACCAAACCATCAACAAGGCACCGAACCCAAAACACAAGGGCGGACACGCGGGTCCGCCCCTACGGTGGAAATACCAAGCGGTGATTCCTCGCCGATCAGGCGCCCATCTTCTTGTCGAGGAACGAATCCTTGAGGTATTTCACGGCGCGCTCGAGCTGGGCGTCTTTCTGCTCCTCATCGGGGTTTTGCGCCTGGCCGGCTTGAGCGTCACTGGCGCCTTTGTCTTCTTTTTCCCCTTGTTTCTCCCCATCGCTCGGCAGGTGGCCGGGCAGGTCCTTCTCGCGCATCGCGCGCATGGCGGCGGCGCTCCTCCCCGCCTCGCTCACGATGTCGGGCTCGATTCCATCGCCCTGGATGCGCCTTCCCTTGGGGGTGAAATAAAGCGCGGTGGTGAGCCTGAGACCCGAACCGTCGGAGAGTGGAACGACGGTCTGCACCGAGCCCTTCCCGAACGTCTTGACGCCGATGACCTTGGCTCTTTCCAGATCCTGGAGCGCGCCCGCCACGATCTCGGACGCGCTGGCGCTTCCCGCGTTCACGAGGACCGCCATGGGAATCTTGCCGCCAAGCGCTTCGTGCGTGGAGGTGAAGCGGTGCTCCTGATCGTTCATGCGCCCCTTGGTGTAGACGATCAGGCTGCCCGCCTTCAGGAATATGTCGGACACCGAAACCGCCTGGGAGAGGAGCCCGCCCGGATTGTTCCTGAGATCCAGCACGAGGGCTTTGGCGCCCTCACCCTCGAGCGAGGAGAGGGCGTCCTTCACCTCGCGGCCCGTGCCGTTCTGGAAACTGCGAACCCGTATGTAGGCGATATCGTCGGGCAGCATCCGGCTTCTCACGCTCTTGATGCGGATGATCTGGCGCGTGATCGTGAAGGGGATCAGCTCCTTCTCCCCCTTGCGCCGCACCGTGATCTTCACCTTCGTGCCGGGCTTGCCCCGGAGCTTCTTGACGATCTCCTGAAGCAGGAGGTCTTTCGTGGGTTCTTCCTCGATGAGGATGATCTGATCGCCCGCCTGCACGCCGGCCTTGTACGCCGGGGTATCCTCGATGGGCGTCACCACGGTCAGCACGCCGTCTCGAATCGAAATCTCCACGCCCAGGCCACCGAAGCGGCCCGTGGTCTCGACCTGCATCTCCTTGAAGTATTCGGGATTCAGATAGGTCGTATGGGGGTCGAGCGTGCGGAGCATGCCCCGGATGGCGCCGCGAATCAGCTTCTTGGCGTCCACCTTGTTGACGTAGTTCTCCTCCACGAGGCTCAGGACCTCGCTGAAGGCCCTCAGCTCCGAATAGGCGCTCGTCTCGCTCGCCGCCAGATTCGCGACGGGGCTCACCGACACCCCCGCGACGAGCAGCGCCAGAGCGCCGGCCCATATCATCCACCCGGATAAACGATATTTTTTCGACATCTCTCACTCCTCAGACAATGCGGCCCAAAAGAGTGATTTTACTTCACGATACCCGAGAAAGCCACACCAAAGCGGAGATTCAGATTCGAGAGGAGACAACCGGGGCGGACGCGCAACGGGAGCGATCGAATTCTGATAAATTTCGATAAATTTCAGTAAAATTCGATAAATTCACGGCGTATTTCGCTAAATTCATGCGCCGCGCGGAGGCGCAACTCCCCCGCCGCCGACGGAACTATCATGAGGATACACGTCCCCGGGAAGGTTTGCGCAGCGACAAATGCGGGCATCTGCGGGCAAATGCGCGAGGCGTTTTATAGAGCTTATCAGGGTTGAAACACTCATTTATCGGATAATGAAAGGGATTTCACCTCACAATCCGGGACAAAACCGTCGATCCGCCGGTTTTCAGGGATTCTGGTGATTCTGTTGGAGCAAAGGAGTGAAAATCAGGAGGCGAGGATAGCTTTCGCCTGCGCGGCGACGTTCTCCGGCGTGAGACCGAAATGCGCATATATTTCTTTATAAGGAGCGCTCGCCCCAAAACGATCGATTCCAATCACAACGCCCTCCTCTCCGACCCACTCACGCCAACCCATGGTGGCGCCCGCCTCAATCGCCACCCTCGCCTTCACCCCCGCCGGAAGAACGGAATCGCGATAAGAGAGAGATTGTTCCCTGAAAAGCTCCCAACTCGGCATGCTTACAACCCGGGCATCGATTCCATCTGCCGCCAACGCGCTTTGCGCTTCCATCGCGAGATGCACTTCCGAGCCCGTGGCAATCAATATGACTTGAGGAGAATTCCCCCTCTCTGCCGAGATAACATAGGCCCCCCGTGACAGGGCATCCGCTTCGTTCTTCTCTGAACGCGCCAAGATGGGTAAACCCTGCCGAGTCAACACGAGCATGGTCGGGCCTTCGAGACGCTCGATCGCCACTCGCCAGGCGACGGCGGTTTCGTTCGCGTCGCACGGACGAATGATGGTGAGACCCGGCATGGCGCGAAGCGATGCGAGGTGCTCGATCGGCTGGTGGGTGGGGCCATCCTCGCCCAGTCCGATGGAATCGTGCGTCATCACATAGATGACGGGTAATTCCATCAGCGCCGCGAGGCGTATGGCCGGGCGGGCGTAATCGGTGAACGTGAAGAAAGTGGCCGCATAAGGACGAACACCTCCATGCAAAGCCATCCCGGAACAGGCGGCCCCCATAGCGTGTTCTCTGACTCCCCAGTTGATGTTACGGTTTGCACAGTCCCCCTTCGCGAAATTTCCTGAATTTTTGATGAGCGAGTTGTTTGAAGCCGCCAAGTCCGCGCTTCCGCCAATCAACCAGGGGATAGCAGAGGCGATTTCATTCAATACTTTGCCAGATGCCGCCCGCGTTGCGAGCGTCCCGTCATCGGCTCCAAAACTGGGAATGCAGCTCTCCCAACCGGCAGGAGGTTCGCCTTTAAGCGCCGCCTGAAACTTCTCAGCCAACTCAGGATTCTCCGATTCATATTTTGAGAACCGGTGATTCCAGTCCTCTTCAAGCGCGTCGCCGCGAAAAACCGCCTCTCCCATGTGGGTGGATACTTCGTCCGGCACCAGAAACGTCTCGCCCTCGGGCCAGCCATAGTTCCTTTTCGTAGCCTCGACTTCCTCATTCCCCAAGGGAGCGCCATGCGCCCGCGCGGTATCCTGATATCGAGGCGAGCCATATCCGATGTGCGAGCGAACTACAATCAAAGACGGGCGATTGGTTTCCGCCTTTGCCAAGTTAAGCGCTCCTGAAATTCGGGGTAAATCCTCCGCACTATCACCTAGATTCTGCACATGCCAGTTGTACCCCTCAAAACGTTTCACCACGTCATCGGAGTAACTCAACGATGTTTCGCCGTCGATAGTGATGCGATTATCGTCATAAACACATATCAATTTCGCTAGACCCAGATGTCCCGCGAGGGATGCCGCTTCATGGGATGCGCCTTCCATGATATCGCCATCACTCATGAACACATATGTATTGTGATCCACAATCGAATGGCCTGGCCGATTGAAAGTGGCCGCCAAATGCACCTCCGCCATTGCCATACCCACTGCGTTCATGAACCCCTGTCCGAGCGGGCCAGTGGTGGTCTCGACACCCGGCGTAAGCCCATATTCGGGGTGTCCCGGCGTCTTGCTGTCCCACTGACGAAAACGAACGATCTCATCGAGCGGAAGTTCATAACCGCTCAAATGGAGAACAGCATACAGAAGCATGGAGGCATGACCACACGAGAGCACGAAGCGGTCCCGGTCAAACCAGTCGGGATTTCGGGGATTATAGCGCAGGTGGCTCATCCACAATTCATACGCCAACGGCGCCAGAGCCATTGGTGTGCCCGGATGGCCACTGTTCGCCTTCTGCACTGCATCCATCGAAAGTGTGCGTATGGTGTGAATTGATTGTTCGGCAATACTCATGCCAGAGAATAGATCTTTCTCTTTTGAAAGTTTAGTCATGCTAAATTCACTCGCTTACAAAGTCAACAAACTAAAAAAACCGGACCAAACACATTGTCCAGAACTCATATACCGATATTTCAAGCAATCCAATTGGCTAGGCGGACGGGTTATGTGTTCGCTTTGCGCCGTTGCAATGTTTCGAGCCAACCTTCCATAGTTTCCACAACTATCTGGTCAGCACGAAGAAGAGTCGGAGTCGATCGGTCTTTATCTTCTTCATAACGCAACAGTGATGCGGCTGAATCTTCCACTTTTTGCTCAAGCACCGAGATTTTTTCTAATATCCATGGAGTGCTTAGTCCCAAGGCTTGCGCCTTTCGACACATATCCAGTGCATGGGCGTTGTTTTCTTCTTGGGCATAGAGTTCAATCATCTTGTAGAGAATGGAATCGACAACTTTCTCATCAATAACATCTTCTTCTCTAGAGGTTACGCTGGACTCTTGTCCCTCTTTATCAACTTCAGATACTTTATCCGTAGGGCTTGAAGCCACACCCGAATCTTGAAATTCGGCTGACGACGTTTCGGCGTCACTGTCGTTTTTTTCCATATCTTCGGGTGTGACATCAGCCGTCTTTGCCTTACCGGGTACGTCTGCCTCGCCTTTTACTTCCCCCGCGAGCAAATCGAGATTTTCCCTCATCTCAGGGTATCCCGCGGGCGCATCAACATCCTCCTCCTGCGAAATTTGCTCTTTGATAGCAGCTAATCTCTCATTCCATTCGACTTTATCTGGATCAGATTTCAACAGACGCTCGTAGACGTCTCGCGCCTTATCCAGATGGCCCTGAGCCATATAAAGCTCGGCGAGAGCAGGCGTGGCCACTTCGTCCAATTTGCCTTCTGGAACAACAACTGGAACGCTATTCACATTGGAATCGATTGTCGCGCTTTGGGTCGCTACTTCATCGTCCTCGAGCATCTTGACTGCTCTTAACGCGACTTGCGTGGCTTCCTCATCGCCCTCTTTTCGATAGCATTCGGCCAGAAGACGCCTGCCAGAAATATTCCAGGGAGCGATTTCCAGCGCTTTCGTGATATAGCGGGCTGCTTGTTCATGTTCTTCTTTCGTAATGAGTATTTCTCCAAGCAAAACACCCGCAGCTGCGTAGTTGGGATAGGTTGCCAGTCCACTTTTCAGGAGATTTTCGGCCTGATCTGCTAAACCTTTCTCCCATAAAAGTGATGCCAAAGGGAAAAAAACAGCCGAGGACGGGTATTGTTGTAAACGCCCTTCCAAAACTTTGATTCGAGATTCCGGATTTCTTATGCGGCGTATCATGGATACCTAATATTCGGTGGGGAAATAAGAGCGCAAAATCATTTAAGTATAAAATGCTAGCAAAGGTCACCCTGCTCTGACAAGAGCCTGTATATCCTGCGGTCACCTAAGCTATCATACAAGCAAGAACTAAATAGTTTATCATTCTGAATCGACGACTGCCAAGGCAGTCACTTCAATGAGACAACGCGAATCCGTAGCCAGTTGAACTACTTGAACAGTGGTAGTGGTTGGTTTGTTATCCCCGAAATACTCAGCCCATACTTTATTCAGAGAATCTTGATCCGCCAAGTCAGTAACAAATCGGTTGGCGGAAACGACATCGCCAAAATCTCCGTCTACAGCCTCCAGGCTTTTTTTCAAGTTCTCCAATGCCGCCCGAGCCTGCCCCTCCATATCTCGGGGCATGGCATCAAATTCTTCTGGCTGATGAGGATGACAATGATAGACGGGTGCAGCAGTTACTCCTGCCAGAAAAACGAGGCTACCCCCAGTTATTTTGATAACCGGCGCATAAGGCATCCAAATATCAGGTGCATCCGGCCAATGGCGATGCTCTACTATTTTGCCCATTTCCTTCCCTTTCATATATTAAACGACCAAAGTTCCAAATATTTTCATCCCGACCTTGAAAACACTCTGCACTTTTGAACAATTCTAATGAGTGATTAGACCAAAGTAACCTCTAATTAACATTATTGCGCTTGCAGTTTCACATGAAATCGCCAGCGGATAGTATGACGCTCGTAGAACCCTCTCGAGCCCCAAACTCTAAAAACGCAGGTTTCCATGCCATGACCAAAAACCACAAACCTTCGAATGTATTTACCATCATTGCAATCTATTCGATAATCATCACCCGTACTTTTCCTATTCATCGCAAGAGGATACTCCATGTCTACAAAACTACTGGCGGATAAGCGTGTCATCATCACAGGAGCATCAACCGGTATCGGAGCCGCTATCGCCCACGAATACGCCAAAGCAGGGGCTCACTTATGGGGAACGGGAGGTAGCGATCTACAAGGACTGCGAAGCACCATCAATGCGTGTAAAAACCTTGGCGTAAACGCCGGTGGAAAATGTTATGATTTATCCAAAGCGCGGCGCACCGTTCAACTGATTCGTGATGGCGTCGACTTTCTGGGTGGACTTGATATTTTAGTCATTTGCGCGGGCACTCGAGCCTTCAAGCCGATTGTCGAAATCACAGATGATGAAGTCGACCTCTTGTTCGAAGTCAATGCGAAAGCCGCCTACATCGCATCCCGTGAAGCAGCAAAAGTGATGATGCCTCAAAAAAGCGGCTCAATCCTGATGATAGGTTCTTCCGCCGGGTACCGAGGCAGAGCAGATACGAGTCTCTATTCGGTGACCAAATCCGTGCTTCACCATCTCACGAAATGCCTGGCCCTGGAATTAGGGCCTCTGGGAGTTCGCGTGAACTGCCTGGCACCGGGCCTAGTTGCAAGCCCGCGCGTAAAAGCAAGGCTCGACGCAAAACCTGTATATCTCCAGTCCAGGTTAGAGAGCATACCACTCCATCAACTCGGTACGGTCGAGAATATGGCGGCCACTGCTCTGTTTATGGTCTCTCCTGGAAATGAATTCATGAATGGCTCGATTGTGCTTTCGGATGGGGGCGTCACTGCAGGGTAGAAACCATGCACGATGCGATGATGAGAATTTCAAGAAAGAAGTTGTCTGTTCTTATAGCTCTAGTCTGCGTCTTCATCTTCTATCCACATGAAAATATAGCCGAAGGCTCAGAAACTCTCGTTACTCACCAAACACTCACCGCCTTAGTATCAAGCAGAACGAAGTGGTTGTTGACAGCACCTGCCGAAAAAGGTTCTTCAAAGACAAAAACTACCCTTCTGGCCTTTACAATGGATGGCGATTTTCATCCCATCACCTTCAAGAAATCAGGCGGACTCTTTCGTGTGCATGTGCAAGACCACCCCACCCCCTCCGACCTAGCTGCAAATGTCCCACCCACGCAATTGTCCGACGGAAGCTTTGTGGGCGCAGGAAAAAGCGGAATGTTCATCAATGTCGACACTATCGAACGGCGTTGGTTGTTCGTCTGGCCAAGCATCCGCCCTTCAATCCTATCAAAACCCGCCGTATTGGATAGAGATGACGTGGCAATGGTCGGCGTCGATGGCTCCTTACTTTTATTCCAAAAAAAAGAGGGCAAATGGCTCCAAACTCAACTCATTAAAGCGAAAACGGCAAGAGTGTTGCCAGACGCTGTCTTAACAACAGCGGATCTGGACGGAGATGGAAGAAAAGAACTAATAGTGCCCGCTGTACCTTCCAGACTTTATGGACACGCCATATTCGGCGATGACATCGAGCCAACAGAAATTCACGCATATCGCTTCAACCAAAAATCTCTCCAACTCATGGCCAAATACACCGCAGGCAAGAATGGTGTTTTCGAAGCCATTGGCACCCTAGTCTCGGACTTGGACAAAGACGGGAAACAGGAAATTCTAGTCACCAAAAGTGACTACGACCGTGGAGCGACTCATCTAGTTTTAGGCATGAGGAATAACAAACTTGCGCTAAAAGCCCGAGGTGACGCAATCGGGCAGGGAAATCGCTGGTCGCATCTATTGGGCGCATTTAATATCGATGGCAGTGCTCCGAAAGTTCTAGCCGTAGAAACGCCACATTTGGCAGGCTTCTTGCTGGCACTGCGGCTTAGTGGAAAACGACTCCGCGAACGAGCTCGCATGGCTGGTTTCACCACGCATTCGGTTGGTTCACGTAACCTTTGGGAATTCACTTTGCTAAGACGTCGGGGAGTTGCGGAAGTTGTGATGCAAGAAGTCGGCCGGCAGCATTTGAGCGGGCTAGCGCTATTCGGAAATCGCTGGCATTTCAGATGGACGAGGCCTATTCCCTCACCCGTTCGTTCCAACATACTCACCGCAGATTTCAACCAAGACGCGAAAGACGACATCGCTTTCGTCGATCAATCCGGCCTCGTGCACATTTATTTATCCAAGTAAATCCTCATCGATTCAATTTGGAAACGGCGATCGATTCGAAAATGCGACATCTTCTCATTTCCAAAACAATCAATATTGTCAGAATGACATACGGTACACTACTAATTCCTCCGAATGTTGAAAAAGGCATCGCGTCCAGGGTAAACAGCCGCATCTCCCAACTCTTCGTTGATCCGAAGCAGTTGATTGTATTTTGCTAGCCGATCCGAGCGACTGGCGGAACCCGTTTTTATCTGGCCCGCATTAGTGGCAATCGCCAAATCTGCAATTGTCGTATCCTCAGTCTCGCCGGAACGATGGGAAACTACGGATGAATAACCAGCTTGCGTCGCCATCTGGATAGTTTCGAAAGTCTCCGTCAAAGTACCAATCTGGTTCACTTTAATCAGGATGCTGTTGGCCACTCCCTCTGCAATACCCTTAGAGAGTATCCCTGCATTCGTGACGAAAACATCATCGCCCACAAGCTGCACTCTATCGCCTATTGCTTCGGTCAAGGCAGCCCACCCCTTCCAGTCATCTTCGGCGCAACCATCTTCAATAGAGATGATTGGATATTGACGTACCCAGTTCTCATAGAGCGCGACCATTTGCTCAGGCGTTTTCTGGCTTTTGTCCGACCAGCGGAACACATATTTCCCCTTTTCAAAAAGCTCGCTAGATGCCGGATCGAGGGCGATGAGCACATCGTTTTCCGCTTGATAGCCCGCCTTCACGATGGCTTCGAGAATCGTTTCAACGGCTTCCTCGTTATCCCGCAAATCAGGGGCGAAACCTCCCTCATCCCCAACTGCCGTGCTGTAACCCCGGTCTTTCAGAACCACTTTCAGTTGGTGAAAAATCTCAACACCCATTCTTAAGGCATCTGGAAAGTTCTTTGCCCCGACAGGCATGATCATGAATTCCTGAAAATCCACACAGTTATCCGAATGCGCCCCTCCGTTTAGGATGTTCATCATAGGAACCGGAAGGGTATGGGCACCCGCCCCGCCGAGATAGCGATATAGAGGGAGGCCATGCGCATCGGCAGCCGCCTTCGCCGCTGCCATGGAAATCCCTAGAATCGCATTTGCCCCTACTCGGCCTTTGTTTGTAGTGCCGTCAATCTTACACAGAAGGGCATCAATGCCTTTTTGGTCGGCTGCATCCATTCCGAGCAATTCGGTTGCCAGTGTCTTGTTCACATGATTCACCGCTTTGGTTACACCCTTGCCAAGGTAGTAAGCATTTCTTCCATCGCGTAACTCGACCGCCTCGAGCTTTCCCGTGCTTGCACCACTGGGAACTGCCGCTCTCCCGAAACCACCTCCTGCCAAGTGAACATCCACCTCAACAGTCGGATTTCCCCGCGAATCCAGAATTTCACGTCCAACGATTTGTACTATGCTCGTCATGTCGTCTCCCGGAATTTGAAACCACCTCCATAGCCGCTGCTTTAAGGTCGCCTAGGGTAGCCCATCTTAAGCGAAGGATAAAAGGCGGGAAGTAACTTATACATCCTCATTTCATTGATCTTTGAAACGTCGAATGATATCGCAATAGAAACTCAGTTTGTCTACAAATTTCAAGAAGGAATGTAATGTGATGCCACTGACTGGTATACGTGTATTAGACTTGAGCCGCCTGCTTCCCGGCGGGCAATGTACTTTGATGCTCGCCGATATGGGAGCGGATGTCATCAAAATAGAAGAACCGCTGCGCGGCGATTATATCCGCCTCGCAGCCCCATTTGATGAACATGGCGTATCCCCTCTTCACCTCTGCTACAACCGCAATAAACGCTCTTTAGCATTAGATCTTAAGAATGAAAACGGTATATCCACATTCATCAAGTTGGTGAAGGATACAGACGTTCTCGTCGATAGCTTCAGACCGGGGGTGATGGAGCGCCTTGGGATTGGCTATCAAAAACTCAAAAAAGAGAACCCAGCCCTTGTCCATTGCTCAATCACCGGATATGGACAAGATGGTCCTCTGGCTAGAACTCCGGGACATGATTTGAACTTCCAGGCCCTAGGTGGCGTCGTAGAACTTACTGGAGCCGCCGGAGGTCCACCGTATGTGCCCGGGGTGCTCATCGGGGATGTGGGCGCCGGAATCTGGGCGGCTTTCGCAATACTCGCGGCCTTACGCCTCGCAGACCGAACAGGCGTTGGACAATTTATCGACATGTCCATGCTCGATGCTGTGATGAGTTTTTTATCCATCCACGGCCAAACATATCTCTCGACAGGTCAATGCCCAGGACGTGAAGAAATGCGACACAACGGCCGAAGACCATGTTACCGTCTCTATCCTACCAAAGACGGCCGGATGCTTTCTGTCGCATGCTCGGAGCCGAAATTTTGGATAAATTTATGCAAACTGATCGGGCTTGATGATTTTTACGATGACTATAGCGCTAGCGGTAAGCGACGCATGGATGTGATTCAAACACTCAATAATACTTTCCGAACAAAAACTCTCGATGAGTGGATCACTTTTTTTGATGGGGCGGATGTATGCGTGAGCCCGGCGCTTAACATGCGCGAGAGCTTCGGACACACACAAGTTCAATCGAGTGGGCTCGTGAGGGAATATCAACATCCCGTCAATGGAACATATCCCGGTACGCGACCAGCACCGAAATTCTCGGACCTCTCAATAAGAGATTCCCTTCCCCCACCCCGGTTGGGAGAGCATTCTGTTGAAATATTAAAAGAATATGGGTTCCAAGATAAAGAAATTAAAGATTTGATGGCATCCGGAGCTTCCCACCAAGGTGCTGACCCCATAGGTGAAACCATCAGCGAATAAAGCTACTTCAATTTTAGAACCCATTAAGTGGAATATGATTGGATATCTAACCGGTAGGATTACAGAAATTTGGGCCAAAATAGTTTAACGATATGAATCACTCTTTATTCGATATTGGTGCGTTCTTCTAATTTTTCCAACTCAGCTTCGAAATCTTTGAGGGTCTTGAATGAGCGATAGACTGATGCGAAACGCACATAGGCTACCTCATCTACATCCCTCAACTCTCCCATGAGCTTCTCTCCAATTGCTTCTGTCGATATCTCTTTCTCGCCACTATCAAGTATATAGCGTTCTATTCGGTCGACAATCGCTTCTTGATCCTCGGCAGAAACAGGCCTTTTCTCCAGCGCCTTCTTGATGCCTATGCTTATTTTGTCACGAAGATAATTTACACGTGTGCCATCTTTCTTAATAATAAGTGGCCAAGAGACTTCCGCCCTCTCATAAGTTGTAAAACGGTGAGCGCATTTCTCGCACTCACGTCTTCTGCGAATTGAGTTGCCTTCCTTGGTCGTCCGGCTGTCGACCACTTTACTCTCAGAGTGACTACATATCGGACATTTCATAAGAATCCGGCCCGTGCTGTAGAATCATCAGGACGTCGGCTGGAACGCATCCTCAATATCAGAAATCTTATCCAAACGGCGGGAATGACGCCCGCCTTCAAACTCTGTTTCCAACCAAATGGCTACAATTCTTTCTGCCTCTTCAAGGCTCACCACCCGACCACCTAGAGCCAAGACATTGGCATCATTGTGCAAGCGGCTCATTCGCGCCGCCCACTCATTGTGACAGGCTACGGCGCGAACACCCGGAAATTTATTCGCCACGATAACCATTCCCGCGGCAGACCCACAACAGAAAATTCCCCCTTCAGAGTTGCCTTCGCTCACTGAACGAGCGGCGAGTTCGGCATAATCCGGATAATCACAAGATTCATCGGAGTTCGTCCCGAAATCAAGATATGGAATCGCTCTATCATCAAGCATTTGTTTGACTACTTCCTTGAGTTCATACCCTCCATGGTCAGCTGCAAGAGCAATACGCTTCATCGGGAATCTCCGGGCGATGTGTGTTGGAGGGATACAACCACTCAAAACCTAGGCTGTAGCAAACTATAAGTCAAGCAATCACTATTCACACTATGATTCCAAAGTCTTTGAAATCACGTAGAAAGAGAACCTAAATTGCGCCCATTGCAAACGACACCAATCTATTTGGCACGTGCAAACACATTTTTATTCAACAGTAAGCATCAATATGGTTTCAATTCTGTTCCGGAAATTGATTTGCCCATTAGGAGCCTTGATGCCTCCTGCGCTGTTTTCTTGAATTCATTCTCTGCAGCCAACCTTTCTCCTTTTTCCTGTAAACACCGTGCCTCGATTAAATGCAGTGCCAAACGTACCCAAGAATCCTGACCATCTGCTGACACGGTCATGGCGGATACCTGCTCCAAGCTTTTATCGACTTTCTCGATTTGACCTGCTTCGAGCATCAACGCTGCGTGTAGCACATGATGGTGAATATCTTTCTCCCTGCGCTTTCCCGCAGATTGAACAATTGCAGCGGCTTTTTTAATCGCGTTTTGTGACTCCAGAGGCCCAACAGCTAACGCTAACCTTTGTAAAAACTCCAAACCACCTAAAGTCTGATAGCCATTTTCCCAAGTACGTAGAGCTCGCCGTTCACGACCTGCTGCCAACTGCGCATCGCCCAATAAAAGGTGTACTTTTTTCTCCTTGGCTAGATGGCGCCGAGCTTGTTCTAAAAAAATAATGGCCGCCTCTGGGTCAGAATTATTAAATTTAGCTTCTCCTGCAGCTAGATACGCACGCCCAGCTATTTGGTTATCCGCCTCCCGATCCATATCTGACACGCCCGATTGTGAGAGTTTCTCACAAATATTGACAGCAGCCTCAATGCGGCCATTTTCCAAATACATATCCCTGAGTTTTCGCAACAACAAAGGGCTCGCACCTCTCCCTGCAATATTTTGCGCAAGTAATTCAAGAGCTTCTTTCGACTGACCGGATTGATCTAAAGTTTCCGACAAGCGGATAATGGAATCAGGTGAGTTGTTTGTGACAGCAAGAAGGCGCTTATTCCATTGAATAGCATCATTGGGATTGCCGGAATCTATAGCTAAATCTGCGGCCAGCCTCAAAGCGGGTATAAAGTATGGATCATCCTTGAGGGCGCGCCTAAGTTCTCTTCGGGCGCGCCTTCTTTTCCCTTGAATTCCAAAGCTTTGGGCCCTAGAAAATCGCTCTTGAGCACGATGTAAACGTTTTTGTTTCTTTACAATCTTCTGACGCGAAAACCAACCAAGAGCAGCCTCCCCCCATCCTAGAACAGAGGCCAGAAACGAACCAATGAGAGCCGCTCCAAATACCACTAGAGCTAATGGTACTCGCACAGACCAGACATCCGTGAGACGCAGTTCTATGACTTCTCGATTGTAGTGAAGAAAATAGACAGCAGCCACAACTGGAGCTGCAAGGATTAAGAGAGTCCGAATTTTCATTCGCAACTCACAGGCCGGTATTTAACTACCGCCGCGCCTTTCAATTGCATTTTGAGCCGCCACTGTATAACGAGCATAGGGAATCGCTTCCAGGCGGGAATAGGGAATCGGCTCATCCGACTCCTCACAAATACCATAAAGTCCTTCTTCTATCCTCTGAAATGCTGCTTCCACTTCCCGCAAACGCTCCCGCTCCCTTTCTCCTAAATCCATTAAAACCTGACGAGAATAGGTGTCGGCAGCCATGTCCGCAATATCTTGAGTCCCATCATCACCGATTTCTTTGGTGTGTATCTTACTTTTCTCAACATCCCCAAGTATTTCGCGGCGCACTGCATTCAATCTTTCTGCTAAATCTCTTAACTGTTTTTTAGTCAAATGCTTCACTCTGAACCTCAACTTTCATTCTGATGATCTAAGCACTGGATACTATTGGTTTGATGACGGATGCGTGCGACCATAAATCTTCTAGTCGGTAAAAATCTCGGCTCTTTTCATTGAATATGTGGACAAGAAAATCACCACAATCCATCAACACCCAATTTCCTTCAGTTAACCCTTCTATCAATAATACAGTATCCCCAATTCTCTTAAGTTTTTCTCTAGCCGCCTCACAAAGCGCTTGTACATGTCGGAGGCTCGTTCCATGGCAAATCAAAAAAGCATCCACCTCGGCGGATAGAGGTCGAAGGTCCAAAAGCACTACTTTCATGGCTTTCTTCTCTTCTAATGACTCTTGGAGAGCATGAAGACGATTCTCTAGTTTCTTAATAGGTCTCCATCCTCCTCAATCTTTAGCCTTTAGCGAACTATTCCCGAATGCCCATATAATCGGCGGCGAATTATAAAGAGTTCGACCTCGGGTGGCAATAAATGCTGTATGGAGGATGACTCTTTTATGCACTGCCTGATCCGGGTTGCTGAAATGTCAATTTCAGTGATCGGAATAAATTTTATCACCCGCTTCTTATCAGTAGATTTAACTTCTTTTAATAATCTGTTGATGAAATAACTTGGCTCAATTTCTTGAATCACTCGGAGAAGCATTTCGAAATACTCTGGAGTATTTTGATATCCTCGCAAAGTAACAGCAAAATTAGTGGCGTTTAACACTTCTTTTGGTTTGTACCATGTGCTCAACTCAAGAAACGCATCCGCGCCGATAATGAAGAACATTTCATTTTTCTCGGGTATCTTTCTCGTAAGTTCCTCCAAAGTGTCAAGGGTATAAGATGCCCCTCCCCGCTCTATTTCAACGGGATCACATACATATGCGGGATAATTCTCCAAAGCAATACGAACCATTTTCAGCCTGTCATCCGCTGAGGCGACTTCATCTTTTGGTTTATGAGGCGGCAAAGCAGACGGAACAAACCTGATTTCATCAAGCATCAGTTCTTTATACACTTCTTCGGCGGACCGGAGGTGCCCATAGTGAATCGGGTTAAATGTTCCGCCTAAAATCCCGATGCGCAATCGCTCTCCTTGGTTTTTCTATTCTTCCTCAATCAAAACAAAATTGTTTCGGTGAATGATCTCATCGTAATCCTTGCTTCCAAGAATAGAGGCGATTTCTTTGGTTTGTTTCCCTGCGATTCGCGTAGCATCATCACTCGAATAGTTCGCTAGTCCTCTGCCAAATGCCACTCCTTGAGTATCACGTATCTCCACCACATCACCAAAACGAAAATTCCCTCCAACGGATAATACACCACTCGGCAAAAGGCTTTTTCCTCTCTTCAGCATGGCGTTTACGGCACCGCTATCGAGTTTAAGCCACCCGCGGGTTTTAGCCGTGGTTCCTATCCAGCCCTTTTTCCCCTTTAAGCGCGCACCATTCGGCACGAAAAGCGTCCCCAACGGCTCGCCCATCACAACACGTTCGATAATATTGGGGTCTCGCCCCCTCACTATAAGTGTGCTAATACCCACTTTATTGAGGATATTAACGGCTTCAACCTTCGTACGCATTCCTCCATGAGCAAGTGGGTTCGGGCTGGTGCCTGCGACCGAGGTAATTTCCTTAGGCAGACCCTCAACACGGGGAATCAAACGCGCCATTTTTGATCGCCTAGGGTCCTCATCATACAAGCCTGCCACATCTGACAAGATAATGACGAGACCTGCCTGAACTATTTGGGCTGTCTGGGCGGCCAGTGTGTCGTTGTCTCCAAAACGGATTTCCTCAATGGAAACTGTATCGTTTTCGTTCACAATTGGGAGCACACCTTTGTTGATCAACGCTTGAAAAGTATTACAAGCGTTCAAAAATCGGCTTCTCTCATCTAAATCTGAATGAATGAGCAACACCTGTGCCGTCTCGATGCCTCTCTGTTTGAATGCACGGCCATATGCTTCCATCAAGATGGGCTGGCCAACTGCAGCGGCGGCTTGGCGTTCAGGAACTGCTTTGGGAATTCCTTTAAGACCCAGCCTTTTCACACCAGCCGCAATGGCACCAGATGAAACCATAACGACTTGCCTGCCCTCTTCTCTGAGTTTAGCCACTTGGGAGGCGATGCGCCCCAAAACTCTACGGTTCACGCCCAATTCATCAGATGCTGTCAAAACCGAGCTTCCCACTTTGACCACAATGCGCCGACTCTTGAGTACAGGATCATTTCTTCTGATCATCGTCTCACTCACTAGTTCCTCGTTTGTATGGTTGGAATGGCATCGTTTTTCAGTTCTCTCGTTTGCCGGAGCAATTCAGAAATTTTGCTCAACAATTCGCCTAAACCAAAGCCCGTAATCGCCGAGATGGCATGTACTTCCAAACCTCGCGATATGATCCCCTCACGTAGTTCCACGAAATGACTCCTCGATTCCGTTACATCCATTTTTGTTAAAATCGCCACTCTATGTTTCTTCGCCAGCAGAGGAGAAAACGCAGATAATTCATGGGTCACCGCATCAAAATCTGAAAGCCCACGCTTAGGTGGTAAGGAAGTATCAACCAAGTGCAATAGTAACTCGCAGCGTTCTACATGCCGCAAAAATTCCAGCCCTAACCCTTTACCCTTACTGGCTCCAGGTATTAATCCAGGGATATCGGCTACCACACATGAACTGTAATTGCTCAAACCCACTACCCCCAGGTTGGGCTGTAGCGTGGTGAACGGGTAATCAGCAATTTTGGGCTTACTCTCGGAAATTCTCGATATGAGAGTTGATTTTCCAGCATTAGGCATCCCTATTAGCCCGACATCCGCGAGTAATTTCAACTCCAATTCCAAGAGGCGTTCTTCTCCTGCTTTTCCTTTTGTAGTTCTCCTCGGCGCTCGATTTATTGAACTTTTAAAATGCTCGTTGCCTAATCCGCCTCTACCTCCTTGCGCGACGATTACTTCGAGGCCATCTCCGGAAAGATCGGCCACGACTTCTCCCGTTTCAGTGTCACGCACGATGGTTCCAAGAGGCACATCAAGCAATAAATTCTCCCCATCAGCCCCATGCTTATTGCTTCCCATTCCTGCCTGGCCTTTTTCCGCTCTCAAAAAAGATTGGAATCTAAAGTGCGTTAGCGTGTTCAAAGACGATGTCGCCTTAAGAACCACATGTCCTCCACGTCCACCATTCCCTCCGTCTGGGCCGCCTTTCGGGATATACTTTTCCCTTCGGAAGCTTAGACAACCGTCTCCTCCACGGCCAGCCTGTACACGTATTTTTGCGTTATCAACAAACATGGTAGGGGCGGAGCCTGCCCATTGGAGACTACTCCGCTGGAATGACGCTGATAATTCGGCGGCCCTTTGCTTTGCGCTCGAATTTCAATTTTCCGCTCGCCTTGGCAAAGAGGGTATGGTCGTTGCCTAAACCAACATTTTCACCTGGATGAAAGACAGTGCCGCGCTGCCTGACGAGGATGGTTCCCACATTTACACTTTCTCCTGCAAAACGCTTCACGCCTAAACGACGCCCGGCGCTATCTCGTCCGTTGGATGAACTTCCACCAGCTTTCTTATGCGCCATATTCTAATCCTTTCATCCTGAAGCGAGGATGTCTGTCACTTCTATTTGAGTATAAGGCTGCCTGTGCCCTCGTTTGGTCCGAACTTTTTTGCGGCGTTTGAATCGAAAAGCTACAACTTTTTGTCCACGCCCATGGTCACGAATCACCGCTTTTACTTTAGCTTTGCTCAACGCTTCTTTATCTGCAACAACTTCTTCTCCATCTACGATAAGTCGAACATCCTCAAACTCGACGCTTTCTCCAACATTACCGGGCAAGCGCTCAACTAAGATTTGATCTCCCGTTTCAATACGTACCTGCTTACCCCCGGTTTCCACTACAGCATACATTCAAAAAATCTCCTTGAAGCCCAAATTATGCTTTGGTCTTTAAAAATCAACCATTTCCCTAACTTTCGGCCATAACGAGGAGGATATCTATCAATCCAGTCACTAAAAGTCAATTCTAAGTCTTAACAAACTGATAATCTTTTTCATTATTCTTATTTTCTTTTCTTCTTGATCAAGCTAAACGTCACTCGTTCGGCCCGAAACGACACGGTACGCCTGACAGGCAAATATCCCTTCTTTTGTACTGATACGGTAAAGCCCTTGAAAATATCTTTCATGCCTGCTTTAAATTTTAGCCGCAACGGTGTTTTTCCTTGGTAAATATCATCGATGAAAACATCTGCCTGTGGTGGATTCGACGTGACGATTAGTTGACGATTCTTGAAGCCTTTAATCGGATTCTCAACATTCCTCTCCCACCATTTCCCCATTTGCTTTCTGGTATTGCCACATCCTGACACACCCGGCAGAAGCAAGAGGAAAATAATAAAACCCACAATAAGCTGTAACGAAGGCTTATGCATATTTCCTCGATTCTATTTTCGAGACATAATCAAAACCCTTTGAAAATCGACACTCTCGAAAACACCAAAACTATACATAACATCAGCTTACACTGAAAACATCATGAGGAAAAACACTTCATTATGGGATGCATCCGCTTTGTTAGCGCTCCTCTTCTACGCAGGTGGTTCACCCACCTTTTTTCCAGACCATTCCTCAAACATTTGCAATAATTCTGTCTGATCTGAATCTGGTCCAAATTTTTGCACACCCAGACCATACATCTGCCGAGCTTGATTCAAATAAAACGCCGCCACACCGTATTCGTGTGCCAAATCGCTTCCCATCGAGAGATCTTTGTGCATCAACCCCGTGGAGAACCCACAGGTAAAGTCCCGCGGCAGGAGAAACCGAGGCCATTTGTCTTTTGTAGCGCTATTCATGCCTGAGCCTCCGTTGAAGACTTGAAGCGCCTTTTCCGGGTCCAGACCCAGCTTCGATGCCAAAACCATGGCTTCCATAGATGCGAGCAAGCTTGTGGCTGAGAGAAAATTATTTACACATTTCATTGCATGTCCAGATTCCGGTGTTTCATCGATATGAACAATAGTTTTCCCCAACGTTTCAAAAATAGGCATCGCCGCATCCACAATCTCTTTGGGGCCGCCCGGCATGATCGCCAATGTGGCGGCTTCCGCTCCAACTACGCCGCCCGAGACCGGCGCCCCGATTAGGTGTAATCCCTTTTCTTCTACCCGCGAGGCGAGAATACTAGTTCTTATCGGGTAGGAAGAACTCATATCGATAATCAATTTCCCCTTATTCAGGTGTGAGGATAGTCCATCTGATCCATCCACTACTGCGTCAACTACGTCGCTATCGGGTAACATTGTAATGACAACATCGGCGCGACTCGCCAAATCGGTCAAGCTCTCAGCCTCTTGCACACCATCAGCCGCAACAGCCTTTACATTTTCTGGTCTCGTATCATAGGCAACCACTGTGTAGTCGCCATGCCTCAGATTTTTCGACATGGGTGTTCCCATCTTTCCTATCCCGACGAAACCGATAGTAACGCTGCCTGGCTCTAAAGTTTGCATAATTTCCTCGCTATCTGGATAAAATTTGTTTTCGAAGCCACCATCAATCGTTAAGATGTTTTTATTCGCTCTAAGGTTTTTGTCAATCCCCAACTGGAGTGGTAAGCTTGTTGATAATTTCAAGTTTTTCCCATCACCCGCCCTGTGTTTGTTCATATGCCGTTCAAGGAGATTCGAAATGGCGCCGATTTCGGCGGATGATGTCGTATGTTACCTAGAAGAACATCCTGGTTTTTTCATAGAATACCCAGACTTACTTCGTCAAAGCGGTCTGCTAACTCAAGATAGCACTTCAGCAAAAGTCCTCAACTTACGTGATAAACTTTTTGACCGCTTAAAAGGCGAAAGAGAGGATTTGATACGACTTCTCGACGAAACGATAGAACTCGTTCGCCAAAATGAGCAGATCGAAAAAGACTTTTTGGTCATTGAACAACTTTTGTTTGAACGGGCACCCTCGGTAGCGAGCCTCACAAGAATCGCCCAAAATATCGAATCACGCTTTGGAATTGAATACGCAGGTTTTTTACTTCTAGAGCCTATCGATGGTATCCCAGTGATAACGGCTAACCCAGAGGAATCGTCCCGTATTCGCCCACTTGCCAAAATTGAAGAAGAACTCGTTCCCATGGAGGGGGGCGTTGTGCTCAAAAGCAAACTAGAAGGAAGCGGAGGCCCACTCTTTCCAGAAACATTGAGAGAAAATATTCATTCGACCGCCACTGTTCCTCTGGAAATTAATGAGGCAATAATCGGCTTTCTCATCTTGGGATCCAGAGATCCCGAGCGATATCAAGAAAGGATGGCGACTCACCTCCTCAAGCGTCTTGCAATGCGTTTGGCCTTGGGAATTTCCATCTTTCAGCGATTCAACAATGGAAAAACCGCACAAACGAATCTATAAAGCAAAGCGCTCAATTTGTAATGGTCTCGTTTCCAACTTATGAATAATCAGGCTGGAACTCCCTGCTCCTTGGACGCAAGTTCCATGACTTCAGAGATGCTATTGAGATTTTCCAAATTCCTTACCCGCTCGATGAGCAAATCCCCCGTTTCCTTTTCAAGCACCGGGGCCGTCATCACGTAGAATCGCTCGATCAACTCATCCCACGTCAATGGATTGCGCGAATCCCCTTTTGGATAATCCTGATGCGCTTCGAAAACGCCGCGATCAGTCTCGATTTCGACATGCGCTTGCCATTTATCCGGGAATTCCTTTTCCATTTCGGCATCGCCGCAGCATTCAATTTTCTTGATAATGGAAGAGTAAACCTGAGAGCGAAGGAAATCGTCGGCATATTCATCAAGTCCTGCGGCGCGCCTGAGAATCGCTACAGCCACCGCATATTGAAGGCTGAACTGCGCATCAACGATGTTTTGCGGATTTGTTTTCAAATCATAGGGTTCGATGACCACCATCACGCTCGTCTCTGGTACCCGGACTTTAACTCGTCTAATTTCCTCCGGCTGAATATCATGCGCTTTGCAAACTTCGATTGTGGCGTCAATTGAAGCATGGTTATAGCGACAACAAGCATAGGGCTTTATTGCACTCTCGCAAATTTCCCAATACTCACCAAAGTGCTCCACAACATATTCAGGCGTATAATCATCACTATGACCATGCAAAAATCCCGTCTTCCCACCCAAAATATCTTCCGGTCCCGTATATCCCTCCTGAGCCAAATAAGCGGCGATGATACCGCTATGCGCCGCCCACCCCGGATGAAACCTCTTCGTCCAGGCTCCGTTATCGAGGTATTGCATCGACCCCGCCGCCTGGCTACCTGAAATGCCCATTGCATTGGAGGTGGCTTCGACAGACAACCCTAGTAGCTTCGACGCCGTAATCGCGGAGGCGAAAGTACCGCATGTACCCGTGGGATGGAACCCGCGCTCATAGTGACTTGTCGGGTTCACGGCATTACCAATGCGATTGGTCACTTCATAGCCTGCCACGATAGCGGCGATTACTCGCTTCGGGTCGGGCTGATGCGCTTCGGCAACGGCTAACGTGCTGGGCATGACGCTGACCGCGGGATGCAGGCTAGAGCGTGTAGTCACATCATCCATTTCCGTAGCGTGGCTCACGCCGCCATTCACCAACGCGGCATGAGGTGCATCAGTTTTCAAAGCCGAGCCTATGATGGAGCATGGCCCACCCTGGGGAGCGCGCTTTTGGGCGACATTATGAAAACCCCGGGAACTGGCCGCTTCCATCGCCCTCAATGTAACGCCAAGGTGATAGAGCAAAAAATCCTTTCCGCGGTCCTTGGCCTCCTCGGGCAAAGAATCATATGTAATGGCGTGAACGTGCTCGACGAGCATTCGGCTGATATTCATTCGAACTTCTCCTTCCACTAAAGTCAGCATGTGATTTTGAGATTTAAGCCCACGACCGAGCAGGCAATTATCACTATCCAGGAAATCATACCAGAACTTGCTATGTCCTGCTTCAGCGCAAAAGTGAGAAAACCACTTCATACCCTCGGGACATAGATGCGTTTGTCATAGGGCATAACTTGCGGATAGAATTTTCCATTGTCCGTAAACTCTCTTCATTTTGGAGATATAAAATGCAATCTTGCGTCTTTTGCAAAATCGTAGCAGGCGAGATCCCTTGCAAAAAAATTTATGAAGATGACGCATTGTTTGCATTTGAAGACGTCAACCCTGCGGCTCCCATACATATTCTTATCATCCCGAAAAAACACATGGAGACGCTTCACGAAATACAGGATGCGGACAAAGAACTGATTGGATCGATATTCGTTGCGGCGAATGAAATCGCCCGTAAACAGGGAATCGCACAAGAAGGTTTTCGAATCGTCGCGAATTGCGGTGAAAACGGGGGCCAAACGGTCTTTCACATTCACTATCACCTCTTGGGCGGACGCCGCATGGAATGGCCGCCGGGCTAGCAGTAGCACCGTGCGAGAAGTTTCCTGGCCAAACGGCACAGTCGGGGAACTCGCAGAACTTGGCGCGTGGCGCCCGATTTAAACTCGCCAGATTATTGATGCCCACACAGAACCTACATCACGCGGAATCGCCGCTCCATGGCCCGGTTCCACTTGCTCGCATGATCGTCATCGCACAAAATATCCGGATCCGCAGGCGCCGTATACCAGTCTCCGCGCCTCATCTCACGCTCCAGCTGTCCGGCTCCCCAGCCGGCATAGCCGACCGCGATAACAATTTTCTTGGGTCGCTTGCCTCGGGCCATGGCCCGGAGCACCGCATCCACCGGGCTTATCGCTACATTCTCTCCCACGTCATGTATCACATTGAGATTATGTTCTGTTGTATGGAGCACGAAGCCGGTATCGGGCGACACGGGTCCGCCGTAATGGATGTTCACCTGGCTCATGTCTCGAGGCGCTTTGATACCAAAACTCCTGAAAAGCGCGGAGAGCGAAATTCTCTGCACCACACGGTTCATTATCAGCCCGAAAGCCCCATTTTCGCTGTGTTCCACAAGAAGAATGACACTCTGGCGAAATCGACCGTCCGGCATACCCGGGCGCGCGACCAGCAGCTCACCTTGATGGGACCCGAGCAGTGGAAGGTATGCCCCTTCCGGGTTCTTGCCCTGCTCCTGGGCGGAAGTGGACACGGTGAAAAACAACACAATCGCAGCGAGAAGAATACGTTTCATTCTAAGCCACCCAACCACCGCCGTAGAGCACGTCGCCGGAATAGAAAACGGCCGCCTGCCCGGGCGCAACGGCTCCCAGATATGCAGGGTCATGGGGCCTGATCTCGACGGTTCCATCACCTTTGGGGGCCACGGCGCAGGCAGCTGCGCGGCCCCGGTGTCTCACCTGTACCTGGAGAGGAGCGGATTCGGGGAGAATCGACCAGCGCACGTCCCTGACGATGAAAACCTCGCGCGCCAGTGCCTCGCGTTCGCCCACCACGACCGTGGCCGAATCCGATTCGAGTTCCACCACGTAGCGCGGCGGGCCGCCACCCAAATCGAGGCCCCGCCTTTGCCCCACGGTGAAGTTGGTCACACCCCCGTGCCTGCCGAGCACGTTTCCCTCCAAGTCCACGATATCTCCCGGCCTGTCGATATCGGGTTTCTCCGCCTTGAGGAAAGCACGGTAATCATCCTTGGGCACGAAGCAAATCTCCTGGCTTTCAGGCTTCTCCGCGGTGGCGAGGCCCAGTTTTCTGGCGTATTCCCTCGTTTGCTCCTTTGTGAACTCCCCCAGGGGGAAGCGCGTGCGCGCGAGTTGCTCCTGCGTCATGCCGAAGAGGAAATAAGTCTGGTCCTTCTCCTTGTCGAGACTCCTGGCGACGCTCAGGCTCCCACAGACCTCCACCCGCCTGGCGTAATGTCCCGTGACGAGCAATTCCGCGCCGAACGCCATCGCGCGCTCGGCGAGATAGTCGAACTTCACCACCTGGTTGCACTTGACGCAGGGCACGGGCGTTCTGCCGCTTTCATACTCGTTTATGAAGTCCTCAATCACGCTCTCCTTGAAGGATTCACGCACGTCCATCACGTAGAAGGGGATGTCGAGCTGGGCCGCCACCGCGCGCGCATCGGCCAGGTCGCGCGGCGCGCAGCAACCCCGGTGGAACGATTCCTGCGCGGGCCTGTCGGCGAGGCGAAGTCCCACGCCGATGGTCTCATGGCCGGCCTCCACCATGAGGGCCGCAGCTACCGAAGAGTCCACCCCGCCGCTCATCGCCACCACAACGCGCTTCGCCATTGCCGCCTCCAATGGATGCTGCCCAGAGTCCGGCCACGTTATACACCACCCGCTTCTCCTGAGGCCACAGGGCGCGGGGAGGCGGCGAGGGAGGAAATGCGGGCGGATGCGGGCAAATGCGGGGGCTGAAAAAAATTTTTAATTCGACAAATTTCGAAAAATTATTAATTCATTACTTTAATATATTTTGGTATCTATATGATTTATCATATAATATCAAGATAATATCCGCCATAAGCATTTGCAGGAATTTATCTATATTTATCCAAATTTATCGAATTTTCCGGAAATTCGAAACCCGGCGTTCTCACGGCGGCCGGGGGAGATTTCATCGCCCCTGCGCCATCGTCCATCCCGGTACGCCCGCCGGAGATTCGCCGGCTCATCGCTCACCTCCATCGAACCACTCCCGGGAACCCGGATACGCCCATCCGCCCGTCCCTGCGAAAGCGGCTGCGGGGGATTTGAATTCGACATCCCGTCCACCCCGATGAAATAGCTGCGGAACATTCGATTTCTCCACCGGGTCTGCCCCCATGAAAGCGGCTGCAGGGGGTTCGAATTCGACATCCTGTCCGCCCCTGTGAAACGGCGGCGGAACATTCGATCTTTCCACCGGGTCTGCCCCCATGAAAGCGGCTGCGGGGGATTTGAATTCGACATCCCGTCCGCCCCCGTGAAACGGCTGCGGAACATTCGGTCCTCCACTTGACCTGCCCGCATGAAACTCTAGCGAAACGTTCGGGGTGCGCGATGACGCCAAATGCGGGGAATTGCGGGGGCGGGGATTCGCACGGCCACCTCCTCCACCGGCCCGGGGGAGGTCGGGCTGCATGCAGAACCGCAGATACGGAAATGAACCTCGATTCCGGGTGAACAGCACCTGAAGTCAATACCGGGGGAGTGATTCTCCAGGAATAGCCGGGAAGAGTCGACATACTCCGGATTCATTCGATTATAGCGGAAAAAAGATACGGATCAGCCTGATATTTGGTCGTACTCACTCCATCAAACTTACATTCTTTCTTGCGCTACCGCGTCCCGCCGAATCCGGCGGACATGTCGCTTCTCTCGACGACGCCGCCCATTCCTTCGTGCCGTGCGCCGAAGAACGCGCCCGTCACCTCCCCCGCGTCGCCGCCCGTTTGGATGAACGTATTCTTTCTGACGATGACGCTGTAGCGCAGGTCGCCGTCATGCCAGGTCTGGCCTGAATCGATATATTCCAGGCCCGTGAAGTCAATCTGCCCCCTGAGCGTTCCGATGTTGATGTTCAACCGGGTATCTCCGCTCAGTAGCTCGAAACCGGCAGTCATTCCCAGGAGGCGACCGGACCAGCTTACGTTCCCCGATAGCGACTGGTTATCCGCCAGGTCGTTTTCCGGTTTGGGGCCTCTTGCCCAGGGCTGAACCATGCCGTTCCTCGATGCCGCGCCGAATGCGATATCTCCGATATCTCCGCGAACGTGGAACGATGTATCGCTCCATGCGCCAAGGCTGTTCACGTCCGTCTCGCCCGGCTCATAAGCGGCGTAAAGGGCCTGAATCGCGTCGTGGTCAACCGGGCCGAGAATGCGGTCTGAATACGAACGTGGAACACGCGAACGCATAATCGAGTCATGGTAAACGTCGTAATCCGGGTGTCCAGGTTGTAAACCAAGGGTGTGCAGAAGTTCGTGGGCCAGCAGCAGGATATTGGCCTCGTCGGTAAAATTCCTGAGCCTGTCCTCGTTTATCCATATTCTGGCGCTGTGCATTTCGACGAATGTCACTGGCCCGCCATCATATGAGGTGGAACGAGGAACCGGACGCGCTACGCCGCGATATACCAGTCTGCTCGGCGGGTTCCATCTTCGGTGCGGCGCGAAATCGATGAATATCTCTCCTGCGTCGACTTTAAAAGTGCCGACGCCTGGCGGGGACGGAACGCTGCTGAATCGCAGCCTGTTCTCACGAGGAAGATATGCGTTGATTATCTGTACCGCCTGAGCGGCATAATCCGTCTGTCTGGGTGTGGTTCCTTCCGCTACGCGGACGACCGGCGGACTTGCCCATGTATGAAGCGACGGTAGGTCTTCGTAGAGCTGCCTAAAGTTTTCGATGAATTGGCCCAGGAATGCGATAACGGCCTCACGACCCGCTCCATCGCGCACATGACCGGATGAGATAACCGTATCGCCGTCCTGTCTCACTGATGCAAGCTGGTTCGCCTCCGGCCTGACTCCGGCTCCCACATGCAAGGTATCGCTATATTCGATTATCGGGGCCTGTCGCGCATGAACAGGAGCCTGCAACGGAATGACAGAAGATGGAATGACAGAAGGTGTGCTCGGGATAACCGCACGTCCGCCCCCGCCTCCACCGCCGCAGCCGGGCAATATCAACGCGAGCGAGAGAAGAACGCTGAAAGCCTTCTGAGCGAAACGATTCTTATTTCTCATGTGGTTTTCTCTACCTGTAGGAGGGTGAATTTTGAAGCGCTATCCTACCGCGTTCCGCCGAATCCGGCGGACATGTCGCTTCTCTCGACGACGCCGCCCATTCCTTCGTGCCGTGCGCCGAAGAACGCGCCCGTCACCTCCCCCGCGTCGCCGCCTACTTGCGTGAACGTATTGCCCCGGACGACGACGCTGTAGCGCAGGTCGCCGTTATTCCAGGTCCGGCCTGAGCCGACAGGGCCCGGCGTCGCATTCACGCCCCAGTGCTCGAGGCCGGTGAAATCGATCCGGCCGCTGAGCGTTCCGAGGTTGATGGTGAGATCCGCGGCTCCTGCGAGCGATTCAGAGTTCGAAGTGAACCCCAGGAGCCTGCCTGCCCAGCTTGCGCTGCCCGATAAAGCCTGATTATCCGCCAGATTCGTTTCCGGGCCCTGCCCGTGCGCCCAGGGCTGAATCAGGCCGTTCCTCGAGGATGCGCCGAACGATGCGTCATCCATATCGCCGCGCAGGTGAAAGGATACGTCCGTCCACGAGCCGAGGTCGTTCGGGTCGAATGGCCTGAACCCGTACTCATGAGTAAAGCGGGTGTAGAGGGCATAGAGCGCATCCGAATCAATTTGCGGAAGGTATGTAATAGGGAAATTCCTATAGTCCGTATTCATGACTGTCCGGTATTCGTGCGGCTCGATGTGTGCATAAAAACCGAGCGCATGAAATAGCTCATGAGCCAGCACTTTCCTCAATTGATTGCCGCTCACCACTAAATCAGTATTAATCCAGATATAAGAAGCCGGGCCGCCATCTTCGCTCGCTCCTGAATACTCTACGCCAGCCACTCTTTCCGGCGGTATCTCGAAGGGAGGCCATGTGCTCTGCCGTTCTAATCCAACGTAAATATGGCCAGCCGGAATGTAGTGAGTTTCATGATCGGCCGGACGAACGGCGCGCACGGGGGAAACGGATATCCTCTTGTCATACGGCAGAGCGGCATTGATCAGCTGGACGACGCGAATCACATCATCAATATATCTGTCCGGGGTCGTTTCGCGTATTTGAATCGTCGGTTTCAGTTCGAACGTGCTAATGTAAGGAGTCCCGGGGTCAAGTGTTGGTAGTCTTCCAACCGCATGCTTTCCAAGCAAATCTTTTACGCGCGCGGCACTCTCCCCGTCGCGAACGCGGCCTGAAGATACGGCAACTTCACCATGCGCTCCGGCCGGCGACAAGCTGCTGAGCGACGGCCTTACGTCACCGCCAATCTGCACGCCGTCTCTTCTATATATGACAGGTGCGTTTACCGCCTGAGCCGGTATCAGGGCGGGCTGCCTGGGGAGAGACGATCCGCCTCCGCCACCACCCCCACCGCAGCCGGGCAATAGCAACGCGAGCGAGAGAAGAGCGCTGAAAGCCTTTTGAGCGAAACGGTTTTTATTTCTCATGTGGTTTTCTCACTTTAGGAGGCGGACAGAACCCGCGGAAAATCATGGCATGCGACGATGCCGGTGTTTGGTCCTCACACGCGACTTGCCAACCACAACAACCTGCCGATGATGCAGGCAGATTCCATCCCGAATGCCGGGTCCACTCCGCATCAATCTCGCTTGAGTCTCCTGAAGGCGCGAACCCGTATCCTTCGAGTCGGGCCCTGCGGCGCGGCACGAAACTTCGATAGCGGGAACGTAGTGTCTTGCGAGAAACTATCCTGGATAGCCTCCGGTCCGGAACCGGCATCTTGTCCGGCCGATTCCAGTCCCCGCATGTGTCGCAACATTCTTCGCTTGTGGCGTCGGACTATGGGCAACATATAACACAAGATACGCTCGTTTTCCAGGATTCCGAGAAGCAACGCGTGAGAGCGCGAGCGTCACCGCAGGGGCGCCCGCGGGATGCGCTTCTCACACGCGTCTCATCACCCACGGCGCCTCGCCGATGATTCGGACGTCATTCGAGAGAGATTCGCGAGGAGGGCTGGCGGGCCTGGCGGAGGTGAGCCTGAGACGGCGAGGCGCCTTGGCCCGGAAGGGGTTGCTAAGTCTTAAGTCTTCTTCTCCCGCGAATGTACACGGCTCGATGTGATCGCCGGGCAGGTTCCCGGAACCCGTCAGGCGGGACGCCTCCGCGGCGGTCTTGAACGCTCATTTTCCACAAATTCGCTTGCGCCTCTTGTTGTGCTTGATGATCTGGTCTTCCGTTCCCTTCGTGAGCTCATCCTTCCTGCTCATCAGGATATATTCGGTCCAGTCGCAACCGTTCAGCACCTTAGTCGCGATACCATTCCGAGCGCATCCGCTCGCGAGCATCGCGGCCAGAAGTATCAGCCCTGCGTATTTCCTCATCAATTTCCTCCTTGATCAGCTGGTTCTTTCGAACCTGGTCGATAGCCTGCCGCGTCGCCGCGGCTTCCGCCGAGCGTAGGCCCGCGCGATAAAAACCCAAGAGGACCAGAACCACGCCCAGCGCGGCGGCGGCAAAGCCGTATATCCTTGCGCCGGCTCCACCGAGAAGCGAAACGACAAGGGACATCACTACCGCAGTCCTTTCATCGCGTCGTCGTAGCGCTCCCAAATCACCCATCCGACCCCGGCCAACACCAGAACCACCCATACCCATGGCGGAACCACCCGGATCCATTGGACGATCCGGTCCAGCACCGGAAGAGCAGGGGTGAACTGGCTCATGGACTCGGCAACCGGAGTCGCGAGAGCAGCACTACCCGCTATCTTTGCGGCCTTCATGGTCTTGTCCTTCTTGAGCGGCGGGGCGTCGGGCATGAGGTTGCATCGCCTGAGCGCCGCCTCGATTTGCTTGCGCTCGGCCGCCATGCCGCCGTTTTCGAAGCGGATCATCGCATCGATCAGTTTGAACATCGTGTCGTAGCAATGATGGTCGAGTTTCTGGCCCGGCTGGTATCCCATGTGGCGCCGCACGAAATCGGCATATTCACTCGTCGGGTTCTCGACATGGGGAGCGTAGCGTTCCAGGACTTCCTGCACGGTGTCGATCGGCGTTCCGTCGGAAGAAAGAACGCCGCGCTCGCAATATCCGGTGATCAATACGACCATCGCGCGTATGCCGTCCGGCATGGTCTTGAAACGACAGAATTTGCCGTCATTCCGGACCTTGGCCAATCCGATCCAGTCGTTCACGTACCGGCCGTTTGCTCCTTTTGCGTCAAGAATATTCCCGGGATTGTTGTTTCGGAATCCCCTGGGAAGCTGATCCGTTCGATTGTACATCGGTTCCCCTTTCCCTGGCTGTGATGTTCTATTCATTCCTCTTCCTGATGCCGGCGATGATCCTGTCCCTGGTGTCCTTCTCTTTCTCCGGGATGCCGGCGTATTGCTCGAGGTAGTCGAGCCGCACGTCGGTGACGCTCCTGTGGACGCGCGTATCGCGCATCGGCTTCCCCAAAAAAGCTTCGTATGCGCGATAGATCGCCCAGCCCTTGAGAGCGATAACGCCAAGTGTTCCGCCGACCGTTGAGAGGGCGGTAAAAAGTTCCATGTCTCCAAACCGATCCGTGTGTAAAGGCAATGGCGTTTATCCCACCTGATGGGATGTTCTTCTTGCGCGGCGGAGTTTTTGAAGTCGTCGCCGCCCCGACTGGGCGGACCTGCTTCTGAAACCTCCACTCCCCTTGTGGGGAAGGCTTGATTTCTTTCCTGCCGGGCCTTCGCCCCCGTAACGGCCGGGCCCTCGGCAATGAACGCCATGAAACCGCCATGCCGGCTTTGCTGCGCCGGCTTGTTTCTCAGGCTCCCTGCGTCGTCCCCCGGGGGATGCCCCCACCCGGTTCGTTGTCCATTTTGAGCGCCGGGGGCGGATCGGCGGTTTCAGAAGCGTCGCGCAACTGGCGCTCGACCAGGGACATGTTCAGGTCCATCGTGCGCTTCATGCAGTCCGCGAAGGCATCCAGGATCACCATCTGCCCCTCGGGCGGGGGCGATTGCGTCATGGTGACGTCCACGTCGCAATGCGCCGAGTAATCAGAACGCCTGCGGCGTTCCGATTTTACGGCGATGCTGGAGCGCATGCCGAATGACACCTTGAACAGTCCAATGCCCCATGAAGCACGGCCTTCACCTTCCAGCTTCTTGTCGGTAACCGACGAGGATTCGTTCATGGACGACACGTTCATGCCGAGAGACAGCTTCGCTTCGCTGATCTCGATGGGTCCGGTCTTGGTGACCATGACCGGGGGAATGGAAGCGCCTATCGTGAATGGCGTATCGCTTCCGACGAGGGAGACTTGCGTTTGCAGGTCGATGTTCTCTCTCTCTGAAACACGGAAGAAGCGCTCCGCCGCCGCGTCTTTCGCCATGCCGTCCGCCTCGACGATGGCGGTCGTGAAAGTGCCGAGCTGCCCGGCCATTGTCTGGGCGTATTCCTTTTCCCTGCCGCGGTATTCGTCATCAGCCATCATTTTCTCCTTTCATCTTTGCCTGTTCGATTGCTTCTCGTAAAATTTCATTGAGCCTGTCGGCCACCCAATAGACTTCGCTCTGGAAGTTCTGCAGAGCGCCCGGCGCGG
>JAPOYD010000039.1:0-10839 GCA_026706735.1 Nitrospinota bacterium
GGTGGTGATGTAGGCCATGAGACCTTTCCAGCCGTCTCCCACTTCTCCCAGAACATCGGCTTCGCTCGCCTCCACGGCGTCATAATGCACCACGCACGTCCCCATCGCCCGGTGGCCGAGCAAGTCGAGCTTCGACCAGGTGACGCCCTCGGCATCGGCGGGGATGATGAAGTTCGTGATGCCCTCGTGTTTAGCGCCCGAGTTGTCAGTTCTCGCGGCGACAAGGATATGCGTGGCCGTCGGCATGCCGGAAGTGAAATTTTTGGTGCCCGTGAGACGAAAGCGGTCTTCTTCCCGATCCGCGCGGGCGATGATGGCCGCCGCATCCGAACCGGCGTCCGGTTCGGTGAGACTGAACGCGAAATACTTCGCCCCCTGGATAGTGGCGGGGATGAAATCTTTTTTCTGAGCGTTCGTTCCGCTGACGAGGAGGGCGTCCACACCGTAGCAGACGTTTCTGAAGATCATGGTGGCGAGGTCCAGGTAATGCATGCCTGCGGTTTCGAGGACGAGGGCCAGGTCGAGCGCGTCGCCCCCCATGCCGCCGTATTCCTCAGGCGTGGATACGCCTATCCAGCCATCATCAGCCAGGGCCTTGTAAGCCTCGACGGGGGCTTCGCCTCTCTTGTCGCATTCCATTGCGTAATCAGGCGGGCATACTCTCTCCAGAAGCTCATGCAGCGTGCGGCGCATGAGTTCCTGGCGTTCGTTGAAAGCAAAATCCAAGTTGGTAAACCTCAAACGTTAAGGGGATTTCCTGATTCCGGGAGGCGATTGAACACCGCCTTGCGCAAAAAATCAAGCCGGATGCGGGTTGAGCACTGAATACCCCCTAACCTAGGACTTCGGGGTTGTGGATATTTATCGGTTTCCCGTCGGCGAAAGCGTTGATTTGATCGAAAGCGAGCCCGAAATATGTCTCGAACGTACCACGCGTGACGTAGCCCAAGTGCGGCGTGCAAATAGCGTTCTCCATGCTGAGTAGTGGATGTTCGGCCCCTCGAACCGGCTCTTTTTCATACACGTCCACGGCGGCGAATCCGGGCCTTCCAGCCTTGAGCGCCGCTTCAAGGGCGCCTTCTTCAATCAGCCCGGCGCGGCTTGTGTTCACCAAAAGGGCGCTCGGCTTCATGAGGCTCAAATCCTTCGCCGTCACAATGCCTCTCGTCTCAGGCGTCAGGCGGATGTGAAGGCTCACGATGTCGGACTCAGCGAAGAGCGCCTCTTTGCTGTCAGCCATCGGGATGCCGTCCGCCCGGGCGCGCTCGGCGGAACCCTCTCTCCCGTAGGTGATGACGTTCATGCCGAAGGCCTTACCCACGGCGGCCACCTGGCTGCCGATTGCGCCGTAGGAATATACGCCAAGCGATTTTCCGTAGAGATCCTCACCCAGGGTCGTTTGCCAGCCACCCTTCGCTAGATTATTAATTTCCCGAGGCATAGAGCGCATGGCGCAGTGGATGAGGCCCCAGGTGAGCTCACACGTCGAGTGCGTGCCCGAACCGCCTGCGGCGACGGCCACCTTGTGGCGCGTGCAGGCTTCCAGGTCGACGTGCCCGCCGAAGCCGGCACCCGTCTGACTAACGATTTTGAGATTGGGGAGTCTTGCGAGCAGAGCTTCGGTGATGTGGGTTCGTTCCCTGATCAGGACAATGGCTTCTGCGTCCCGGAACCGCTCTGCGAGCGCGTCGATGTCGTCGAGCGTGTCGTTGTGGATGGTGACGTCGTGCCCCGCCATCTTGGAGAAACACTTGAGGCGGCGGATGCAGTCTTGATAATCGTCTGAAATCACGACTTTCATTCAGGAGTCCTTTCTGGTGCATTCATTGGAAACAGGGGAAACAAATCAGTTTTTTGTCTATCCTCTAGAGATGTATTATTATCCCTCCGGACGGGAATTTTCCCAAGCCGCGTCGGGATTTCAGGAGAGGTAATGGCAACGGCATCGGAGAGAAAGGTTCAGCTTACCCGGATGGTCAAGGCGGGCGGGTGAGGTTCGAAACTGGGTCCGGAGGACCTGCGAGAGGCATTGAGCCAGTTTGAGCCGTTTTCGGACCCGAACCTGCTCTACGGAACGAACGCCGGGGACGACACGGGCGTGTATCGGCTCAGAGAGGATTTGGCCATCGTCCAGACGGTGGATTTCTTCACCCCTATCGTGGACGATCCTTACGCCTATGGCCAAATAGCCGCAGCCAACGCGCTGAGCGACTGCTTCACCATGGGCGCGCAGCCGATCACCGGGTTGAATCTTGTGGGTTTTCCCTGCCATATCGGTCTGGATGTGCTGGGAAGAATCCTGGCTGGCGGCGCGGACAAGATGCGCGAGGCAGGCGGCGTCATCGTGGGCGGTCACAGCGTGGACGACGTGGAGCCCAAATACGGCATCGCTGTCACGGGAACCGTCGACCCCAGGAAGATGGTAACGAACCAAGGGGCGAAACCCGGCGATAAACTCGTTTTGACGAAAAAAATCGGCACCGGCGTCGTCACCAACGTGACGAAACAGGTGAACCCGGTGCTTAAGGCTGCGCGCGGCATTTTCGGGAAAAACGGAAAACTGCGCGAAGGCGTGTTCGAAGAGGCTGTGGACTCGATGAAGACGCTCAACAATAAAGCGAGCGCGTGCATGATGCGCGTGGGCGTGAACGCCTGTACGGACGTGACCGGATTCGGCCTTTTGGGCCATCTGCACAACGTGATGGAAGCCAGCGGCGCGCGCGCGCGAGTCGTTTTCTCCGATGTGCCCAGGTTCGAAGACTTGCTTCCTCACGCCATTGCGGGCACGGCGGGTGGGGGCGATCGCAATCGCCTTTGGACAAAACCTTTCGTCGACCTTAAACCGGGCGTTGATGAGGAGATGCTCGCCTTGCTCAACGACGCGCAGACCTCCGGCGGACTCATCATCGCGGTGGATGCGGAGAAGGCGAAGGCGCTATTGGACGAATTGCATTGCGCGGGCGTGGCTCCCGCCGCCGTATTCGGCGAAGTGGTAGGAGGCCCGCCTGGAAGCGTGGAGATAGAGCCGTAACTCTTGTCTTTCAGCGAGGGAGCGTTTATGGAAAAGGCTATGTTCGGCGCAGGTTGTTTCTGGGGAGTGGAGGCGGCGTTTCGCAGGGTGGAAGGCGTAGCGTACACCGCGGTGGGGTACTCGGGCGGTACGAAAGACGAGCCCACCTACCGGGAGGTGTGCACTGGCCGGACGGGGCATGCGGAGGTCGTCTATGTGGAGTTTGAGCCCGAAAAAGTCTCTTATCAGGAACTTTTGGATTTGTTCTGGCGGATTCACGATCCGTGCACGCTGAACCGCCAGGGGCCCGACGTGGGCACCCAGTACCGCTCGGCGGTTTATTTCTTCTCGCCCGAGCAGGAGGCCGCGGCGCTCGCCTCCAAGCAGGAACAAGACGAATCGGGGCGTCATTGGGGCCCGATAGTGACCGAGATTACGCAGGCGTCACGATTCTGGATGGGTGAGGACTATCACCAGCAGTATGCGGAGAAACACGGGATCATCTGCCACTAGCCGCTACCGAACGAATAAGCCCCTGGTCGGGTTGAAACCTGCCAGGGGCTTTTTTCTTGAGATTAGCCGTATTGCGCGACGACGCTGGCCAACTCGTCGAGTTTCGGCAAGATGACGTCTTCCTCCGCCGAAGGCAGGGGGAAAAGGCACCTCCCCACGCCGAGATCCTCAAAAGCGCGCAACTGCTCGAGGTCGGGGGGCGCGAAGAATATGGTGACGGGGATCGGCGCACGCCCCGCCTTGGCGGCCAGATCCTGAAGTTCCTGGATTCGCGGCGAGAGGTCCAGACCCCCGCGCGGCAGCGGCATCCACTCGTCTCCGTAGCGCACCACGCGATCGAGCGTTCTCGCCCCGTTTCCGCCCACAAAGATCGGCGGGTGAGGTTTCTGGATCGGTTTGGGCCAGGACCAGATGCGCTCGAAATCCACGAAATCTCCATGATAGCTGGCCTCATCCTCTGTCCAGATGGCTTTCATGGCCTCGATGCGCTCGCGCAGGATGATCCACCGCTTCTCATAGATCGTTCCGTGGTTTTCCATCTCCTCACGGTTCCAGCCGCCGCCGATCCCGAAAAGCACGCGGCCGTTCGAGATGTGGTCGAGCGAGGCCACCTCGTTGGCGAGGGTGATGGGGTCGCGCTCGATGACGAGGCATATGCCCGTGCCGAGCATGATTTTTTCCGTCGCTGCCGCAGCGGCACCTAACGCCACGAAAAGATCGAGCGAGTGCGAGTATTCCTTCGGGAGTTCCGCGCCGCCTGGCCAGGGAGTTTTTCTGCTCGCCGGGATGTGGGTGTGTTCGGGGAAGAAAATGGACTCGAAACCCCTGTCCTCCGCTTCTTTTGCCACCCGGTGCGGGGCGATGGAATAATCGGTCGGGAAAATAGCGACGCCGAATTTCATGATCTGCTCTCCTGGTTCGTGGTGATGGATGATTAACCGATAACTTTTATCTCATGCCCAAGGGGTTTGGTTTTTGTCCCTCGGGGATGATGGGGTCGTAGGTAAAGCCTCTGGTCTTCTCTTCAAATTCCTCTCGCACCTGTTTCAATACGTTCTCATTGGTGATGAGTTCGAGCGCGGTGGCCGCCATGGTCTTGGCGGCGGTCATCATGCCTTTCTCCCCGATTTCCATGCCGTATTGCTGCGTGGCGAGCCAGGAATGCCCCGGCGTTCCGGGCGCGTGGCAGGTCGTCATGAGGTTCCCCAGGGGCGTGAGCCAGCTCACGTTGCCGCGCTCGTTGCTCGGGCGGATGTCCGCAGGATCGAGGGGGGAGACATCTTCCGAGAGCGGCTCCTCGTAACCGAGTTTCCGGGCGAATTCCTTTGCCTCCTCCGAATAGGAGTGAGCGCCCACGAATTCGAGGTTTCGCTGCACGCAGTGGGCGAGGGCGCTGTTGGGAAGATTCTCGTACACGGCGGTGAGGAGGGTTTCCTTCATTGTGGTGCCTGAGGCCAGAGCACCCGCTTTCGCGCAGTTTCGCACGCGCTCGCTCAGCTCGTTGACCATCGCCCGTTTGGGCGCGCGCACGTAGTACCACACGCGCGAATAGGAGGGCACGACGTTGGGCGCCACCCCCCCGTCGGTGATCACGTAGTGGATCTTGACCGGCTCGATGACGTGCTCGCGCATCATGTTGACGCCGTAGTTCATGATTTCCACGCCGTCGAGCGCGCTTCTGCCGTTCCACGGGTCGCGGGCCGAGTGGGCCGTTTCGCCGTAGAATTCGAAGACGATGGAATCCATCGCGTTCGTGCTGCCGCCCCGGGTGAAGCTCTTATCCCCGGGATGCCAGGTGACGGCCGCGTCGAGCCCGTCGAACGCGCCGTCGCGCGCCATGTACACCTTGCCCTCAAGAGTCTCCTCCGCCGGGCAGCCGAAGCACACGACCCGGCCCTTCGTCCCCGATTCGCGCAGCGCGCGCGCCGCCGCAATCGCGGCGTAGGAGCTCGCCGTGCCGAAGAGGTTGTGTCCGCAGCCGTGGCCCTGTTTTTCGTGGGAATCGCCGCAGTGGGGGAGCGCGTCGTATTCCCCCAGGATTCCCACGGCGGGGCCGTCCTCGCCCCATTTCGCGATGAAGGCGGTGGGCAGGTCGCCCACGCCGCGCTGCACCTCGAACCCGTGCTGCTCGAGCACGTCTTCGAGCAGTTCCGCGGACTTGAATTCCTCTAAGGCGATTTCCGCGAAGTTCCAGATTTCCTGGGCGATTTCACGTGCCTCGCCCGCCTGGCCGTCGAGGTAGTCGACGGCGTATCGTCTGAGATCGTCCATGTCTTCCTCCAGGTGGTGATGCGGATGCCGGCTGATTGGATGGGGCGATTATAGCCTAGGCGGGGTGTTTCGTATATGTCGAACCCGACTGAGGAGGGAGGGTTTGCCGGCGTGATGCAGTGCGAGAGCAAATGCGGGCAGTTGCGGGCAAATGCGCGGGAAGCGAAAAACTTTTTTTGGCGCCATATCTGAGTGAGCGGCGCTCAGATTTAAGAGGGTAACCCTTTTATTACAATCAGTTGCAAGGCGGACGCCTTTCAGAAATTTATCGAAAAACCCCGTGAATTTATCCAATTTTACGGGAAATATGATTATTTTCATTTCTGCGCCGCCTTGCATCCATGAGCACGGTTCCCTGCCGGCGAGCGACAGACCCGCACGAGGCGCCATGTGCGGACGGGGAAGAAAACGCCGCCTTTGCTCCTGACCTGTGATTCGATTCCATGGGAACCCCTCGCATCCTTTCGTTTCGAATCCATCCGGTGCGCGAATATCGCTTCCCCGCGCAGCGCGCACGATACCGCAGTCAGCGATTTCGGCAATGACGGCAATTGCGGGGAAATGCGTGCTCGATTCCGAGAGAGTAGGGTTGCTGCCTGTCCACGAAAGTGAGGGTTCGACGGTTTTTGGTCGTCATTCCGGCGCATGCCGGAATCCAGGGACTTTGTTTTTGAATTTGTCTTTTCATTTTATCGTTTTTCCGGGTCGTCCTGCGATTCGGTATCCCTGTCTGCTCTGGATTCCGGCATGCGCCGGAATGACGGTTTTTGTGATCTCTCTGGAAAGATGGCGCAGGGGCGGACCGGCGTGTTCGCCCGATTGCTTGGAGCGAGCAAGGACGGGGCGCACGGGCGGTTCGCGAACTGTGGGACAACCCCGAGGAGGGGTTGTCACTACGGCCCCCCCGCGCCGCATGCCCAGATTCGATTGCGGATGTCGCTGGATGAAAGCTATGATGCAGCCGCCTTCGCGCTCATCCACGCAATCACTGTTTTCCGGATGCGGCCCGGATTTTCCGGGAATTCAATCCGGGATGATGAAATTGTCCTCGTTATACACATGGAGAAAGTCATGGAGAAAAGAACACTCGGACGCACGGGTCTGGAAGTCACGGTCATCGGTTTCGGCGCCATGACCATAGGCGGCGTTTTCGGCCCGGTGGATGACGGGGAGAGCAACCGCGCGCTGCACGCGGCTATCGACGCCGGCATGAACTTCATCGACACGTCCGACGCCTACGGCGTGGGCCACAGCGAGACCGTCATCGGCAAGTTCCTGAACGAGCGTTCAGACCGCGGCGACATCCTCATCTTCACCAAGGGCGGGAACGACATGTCGACGGGCTCGCGGAACTTCACCCCCGAGTACATCGGGGGCTGCCTGGAGGGAAGCCTCGAGCGCCTGGGCATGGACGCCATCGACTACTACCAGCTTCACAACCCCAACGTCGACAACATGGCGGCAGAGGACAGCTACGCCCTGCTCGATAAGGCCAAGGCCGACGGGAAGATCAAGCACTGGGGCGTATCCATTAACACGGTGGAGGAATGTTATCTGGCCGCGGAGCAGGACAAGCCCGCCACCATGCAGATGGAGTACAACGTCATCAGCCAGGAGGCGGCGCCCGCCTTCGCCCGCGCGAAAGAGGCGGACGTGGGCGTGATATCCCGCGTTCCCCTGAAGCGGGGGTTCCTCTCGGGACGCATCGACGAGGCGTTCGAGTTCGCCGAAGGCGACCGGAGAAAGGGCATCCTCTCGCCAGAGAACATCCGCAAGTTCCAGGCGCAGCTCGCCCGCACGCAAGAGGTGGCGGCGAATCTGGGCATATCGCCCGCCCAGGCGGCCATACGCTTCTGCGTCTCGAACGAGAACGTGAGCTGCGTGATTCCGGGCATCAGGACGCCCGAACAGTCGGTGCAGAACGCCGCCTGCGGGGAATCCCTGCCGGCAGAGGCCGTGAGGAGGCTGCAAGAGGTCTAGGCGGCGCTTGTTGAGATAAGGGGTTGAGGGGACGCTTCTTTTCGGCTGGAAAAGCAACCCCCCCTACCCCCCCTTAACAGGGGGGTAAAAAAACAAAGCCCCCCTGACAAGGGGGGTTGGGGGGTTCGTAGGGACAGGCCCTTGTGCCTGTCCTAGGCCTTTTTTTACAAGGGATAACTACAGGAGGCAGGGCAGGCACAGGGGCCTGCCCCTACGGGTGAATGCGGTTTTGATCGTCATTCCGGCGCATGCCGGAATCCAGGGACTTTGTTTTTGAATTTGTCTTTTCACTTTATCGTTTTTCCTGGTCGTCCTGCGATTCGGCATCCGCGTCTGCTCTGGATTCCGGCTTTCGCCGGAATGACGGCGATGGTCAATTTCGAGAGAGGGAAACTTTCTCAACAGCACCGAGACGATTGAGATTCAAAACTTTCTTTGTTCTTAGGATAGCCGCCACCCTTGGCCGGGGACGCGGCGTTCACGAAACGCAAGGAGACGAAAATGCCAGTGACGAATTGGGACGAACTGCCGGTGAAGGTGCCGTTCCCGGGGGTGGAAGTGGGCCTCGTGAGCGGAAAGCACTGCATGATCAGCTACATCCACGCGAAAGGCGGGAATTCCACGCGAAGGCACCACCACGAGGCGGAGCAGATTTTCTGCCTCATCAGCGGCTCCGCCCGGGTGCAGGCGGGCGGAGCAGATTTTCTGCCTCATCAGCGGCTCCGCCCGGGTGCAGGCGGGCGACGACCCGGTGGCGGTGCTGAAGCCGGGCGACGTCTGGTACGTGCCGCCGCATACCGAGCACCAGGCGGATTACCTCGAAGACACGGTGGCCTTCGAGGCCGCCGGCCCCATACGGCTGGACAATTTCGCCGGCTACCTGCACGAGGACACGCATTTCGTCGACCAGAGGGATCTGGCGGCGGACATGGAGAGGGAACAGGCCGAGTAGGGGGGAGTATTTGGTTGGCATTCTGAAAGGGGGTCTGTAGGGACAGGCCCCCGTGCCTGTCCTTTCGCTTTTCCTCATTGCCCGAGATAAACCACCGTCATTCGGGCGCATGCCGGAATCCATTTGTTTTGCCTTTGGTTTTTCGCTGTAATTTTCAACCGCGATGGAGAAGGGGGAATGTCGCAAAATTTCCTCCCCCATCCGCTTTGGATTCCGGCTTTTGTCGCGGCAATCGCAGGAAACTTTCGATTAGCGTTTGGTAGCTGGCAATGTTCGTGCGCTGCTAATCGCAAGTCATCTTGTCAGTTGAATAAAGTAGATGCTACTTTCTGGTTCATAAATTCTTATGTTAATAACAGCAATCATTTTGTGAGAATCAAATGCAAACCGATGAAATGCCGGACCAAGGCGCGACTGCGCTGTGCATTCACGCCGACATTGCTGCGAAACTGAATTTCGCCGCACACCAGAGCGCATTTTCTGTTTTGCGTCGTCTTCAAGCGGAAAACCTCGACAGCGATCAGCGTTGTGAAGACTTGGTTCTGACACTCCAGTCCAATCCTGAATTTATAAAAAAGAAGGTTTGGCCTGTCGACCGGGTTGCACCGCAGGGACTGATTTCTATCGAAGATCGAGATCTGGAGATTGACGGCGGCTTTCTGCTAAACCTCACTGATTCCGTACGAGGTACCGCTACGTTTCAGCTCGAAAAGGATGGGAACATCCTGGCTGAGTTGGTGAAACCAGTCGAGTTGCTTGCATATAACGAGTGGGGTGGTGCCGGATTCATGCCGGAGTTGCTCGCAGCGTTTTCCATGCCGAACGATCCGGCAGTTGACAAAATTCTTCAAGATGCAGGACGGATTTTACGCAGGGCGGGCAGACGAGATCAGATCGAAGGCTACCAGTCTAGAAGCCGTGAGCGTGTATGGGAAATCGCTTCCGCAATATATTCAGCAATTGCGAATCTAGGTTTGACCTATGCTGCCCCGCCAGCGAGCTTCGAACGCGACGGTCAGAAGATTCGACTTCCAAGCCAGATTATCGACGGGCGGGTCGCCACCTGTCTCGACACAGCTATGTTGTTCACCTCGGCTTTCGAACAAGCCGGACTGAATCCGATCGTTGCTCTGCCCAAGGGTCATGCACTCGCTGGCGTATGGCTCCAACCCGAAGATCTATCCAGCATTACGATTGATGAGGCGGAGACTCTCAGAAAACGCATCGCTTTACGCGAACTTGTGCTCATCGAGACGACTTGTGTGACCTCGCATCCAGCTTCATCCTTCTCCAAGGCTCTAGCGGCGGCCAATGACAGCATTCGTCCCAATGACGATGACACATTCGCTGCTGCGGTCGATATCCGTCGGGCGCGGGCACATCGCATTACACCCCTTGGCCGGAAATCTGATGCAACTTCGATCCATGTTGACGGTGACACCGGGGCACTGCAACTTCCATTAGAGCCAGCGCCGAGCCTCCCCAGATTCGATGATACTGAATCGGACAGCGACAAACCAGACACACCCCAGAATCGCTTGGATCGCTGGCAACGGAAATTGCTCGATCTCACCCTACGGAACCCTTTGCTGAATCATCGCGCGACAAAAGCAAGCCTGCAGATCATCTGCCCCGAACCCGGACGGCTTGAAGACAAGCTAGCCGAGGGATCGCGGATTCAGATATCTTCTGTTCCCCAGCCCTCTTCGGAAAGGCAAGATGAGGAAATTCACCGTAAAAGAGAAGGCGAGCTCATTACTGTGGAGTACGCACGCGATGAGCTAGAGCGGCGCCGCGTTCTCGTTGATCTCCCGCCAGATCAATTATCGCAACGAGCCGTTGAAATTTACCGGAAGGCGCAAACGGCGCTGCAAGAAGGCGGCGCCAACACGCTCTATCTCGCCATTGGCTTCCTGCTCTGGAAACGGGAGCTGAAAGAATCTCGGAAGTTTCGTGCTCCTCTGATTCTGCTTCCAATTACTCTCGAAAGAAAATCCGTGCGGAGCGGAATCAAAATGCTAGCCCACGATGACGAACCGCGTTTCAATACCACGCTATTAGAGATGCTACGCAGAGATTTTCAAATTGCGATATCAGGATTAGACGAAGATCT
>JAPOYD010000039.1:10849-11321 GCA_026706735.1 Nitrospinota bacterium
GGATGAAAGTGGTATTGATGTCGCAGCCATCTGGAACAGTGTTCGATATGCGGTTAAGGACGCACCCGGATTTGAGGTTGTCGAGGAGGTGGTGCTAGGTCACTTTTCTTTTGCTAAGTACCTCATGTGGAAAGATCTTGTCGACCGAACCGAGGCTCTGCGAAGCAATGCGGTGGTCCGCCATCTGATTGATACGCCCCGTGATCCGTTTAGTCAGAACATCGACTTCGCCGAACCGAAACAACTCGACAATGACTACAAGCCTTCTGATCTCTTTACCACTCTACCAGCTGACTCCTCACAGATGGCCGCAGTTGCCACGGCTGACAAGGGAAAGGACTTTGTGATTATCGGTCCGCCCGGCACCGGCAAGAGCCAGACCATCTCCAATCTTATCGGGCACCTTCTGGGCAAGGGGAAAACGGTTCTTTTCGCATCCGAGAAGACTGCTGCTCTTGAGGTTGTCTATCGC
>JAPOYD010000122.1 GCA_026706735.1 Nitrospinota bacterium
CCATGAGACGGACTTTCCGGGCGGCTGGCATGCGGTGAGAGAGCACACCGGGGGATACGACACGCTTGGGCTCACACTGGGAGAGATGCTCGATCATTGGCTGCCGCACAGCGGGTTCAAGAGGAGAGAAGGCCCGGTGATGTACCGGTACCTGACCGACCCCCGCGAAACGGCGGAAGCCGACGGCAAAACCGAAATCTGCGTGCCCGTTCAGCCCGATCCGATTGAGTGAGCGTCTACGGACATCTGACCATTGAATCGGTGGTAGGGACAGGTCGCGACCTGTCCCTACAAAAACCGCGTGTATCTTCGTAGGGGCGGCCCCCTGTGGCCGCCCGACCGCGTTTCCACCCTGCTTCGTTTTTCGCCGTCATTCCGGCGTATGCCGGAATCCAGAACCGATGGGGGTGTATGGATTCCGGTATTTCATTCCATCATGAAACGAGCGTGAATAAATACGAAAAACCAAAGGCGAAACCCTGGATTCCGGCATGCGCCGGAATGACGGTGGTGTTGCTCAGTCGATCAACAAGAATGTAGGGACAGGTCGCGACCTGTCCCTACGGAAACCACACATCAAATCGAACTTGTAGCAGAGCGGCCTCCAATAGTCGGCCTGCCTCGCGAAACGCCCTCTTCTCTGACAAGGGCCGTTCACGCACCTGGTATCATTCCCTATATTTCCGACCCATCACGCCTTTGAGATCCGGCACAGCAGGCTCTTCAGATTCGTCTGGTCCGAGGCCGGGTCGCGCTGCGCGATGTCCGTCAGGAAATTCACCGACCGCCAGGGATGGTAGGGCTGGCGCTCCCCCCAGCCGATGGGGACGTACACCGAGTCCTCCCTGATGCCGGCATTCACCCAGGCCATCGCCTCGATGGCGCCGTGCGCCGTCTCCACCCGGACCTTCTCTCCATCCTCGATGCCCAACGCTTCCGCTTTTCGGGGATGTATTTCGCAATAGAGGTCGGGCCACATCTCCTGCGCCTGCCAGAAATAATGCGTCCAGCTATGAAAATGCGGCGCGGGCGGGCGGCCCGTTATCAGCGTCGTCTCAAAGCCTTCTCGGCGAAGCGCATCCCCTATATTTCCCTCCTCCGGCTGAACGATTCTGGCTGTGCGTGAACCCGTGGGCGTCTTGCTGAACGGGGAGATGATTTCCAGATCATCGTCTTCGTGTTCATATTCAAGATACGGCAACCCCAGGAGATTTTCCTTTTCACTGTAAAATTCCGGCAAAGCGGACAACCCGACCTTAGCGAACTTTTCCTCCAACTCTTCCGTCCAGAACTCGAGCCGACCGCTCGGCGTCGGGAAGCGCTTGCCTTCAGGCTGCCCGGTGGCGGTCGTTCCTTCGAGATAAAGGGTTTCCTGTTCGGGGGCGTCTTCGCTCGCGACGGGAAAACGCACCCACCGCCAGGGAACCGAGTGGAGCCGTTTCTGCGTGACCCCGCGCAGGAAATCGTTGTCGATGCACATCTCGTCCCAGAATTTTCCCGGATCCTTGTATTCCTCTTTCATCACGTCGCCGAAGCCCAGGCGTCTGCCGAGCTCCGTCCAAATCCATCCATCGGGTTTCGCCTCTCCAGGCGGGTCGATCATCTTGTCTATCCACACAATTCTTCTGTCATCGTTCGTGCGGCCCAGCTCTCCTTTCTCGATCCCGCCCGCCGCAGGCAGCACGTAATCCGCATAGGCTGAGGTCTCGTTTGCGAACAACTCGATGTGGACGATGAGGTCGAGCGCCTGGAAGGCCGCGCGCGCATCGTCCTGACCGGGCCATTGTGCGAGCGGGTTGTTGCAAGTGATCAGGCCCTTGACGGGATACGGCTTGCCCTCCCGCATGGCGCTCAGCCAGCCCGCCGGGCTCCTGCGCACCATCGGCTTCCTGATTTCCGCTCGTCTCTCCTCCGGCGCGTTCGCGGCGATGGGCGGCCCCGCCGTCATGTTCACGTAGGCGCCGCCCTTGCGGCCCCAGTTTCCCGTTATCGCGGCGAGGAACATGAACGTACGGTTGGTCTGCACCGAGTTGGTATGCTGGTTGAGTCCCCGGCTCCCGAAGATGACGCAGCCGTCCGCCCTGGCCACGTCCTCGGAAAGCGCGCGGATATCATCTGCTCCTATGCCCGTAACGGCCTCCGCCCAATCGGGAGAATACCCTTTGGAGATTATGAAATCGCGCCAGCGCTCCCAGCCCAGCACCCATTCGTCGCAAAAACGCGCATCGTGCATATTTTCAGAGAGAATATGGTGTGCCATGGCGAGGCCCAGGGCCATGTCGGTGCCCGGACGGATTGCGAGCCATTTGTCCGCCTTGGCTGCCGTGGCGGTGTACCTCGGGTCCACCACCACCATCTTCGTCTTGTTCCTGATGCGCCAGTCATTCACCTTGCCGAAGTAGACCGGCCGCGTCTCGGCCTGGTTGTCTCCGATGTAGAGATACATCCCGGCGCTGCCGATATCCTCGGGCGTGTAGCTGTTCCCGTTGCCGTTGATCCCGTGCGTCACCTCGTAGGCGACCACCTTGCCCGCCGCGCAAAAGGGGTCCGTCCCCTGAAGGTTGGGTGTTCCCCACATCTGGCTGAACAGCCGCACATAGCCTTTCTGCGTTATCAAGCCCGTGCGGGTCCCCACGAAAAGCGCCAGCGCCTCGGTGCCCCACTTTTCTCTCAAGACCTCGAGTTTCGCGGCGATCTCATCGAGCGCCTGATCCCAGGAGATGCGCTCGAACTCGCCGTCGCCCCGGCGGCCGACGCGCTTGAGGGGATATTCCAGACGATGCTCGTTGTGATGGAGTTGGAGCGTGAACTGCGCCTTGGGGCAGATTTTTCCGTTCAGGGCGGGGTCCTCGTCGTTCCCCGTCACGTTGATGAGCTTATCGCCCTGGAAATGAAACTTGGCGCTGCAGCAGTTGAAACAAAAATTACACCCGCCCGGCACGACGCGGTCCGCTTCGAACGTCTTCTTGTCATGCAGATAGGGGAAGGCGGGGCCTTTCTCCTCGAAAACGTCACTTGCTGCGGGTGAATCCACGAAGCGGGGACGGCTCGGTTTTTCAGACAAACTCAGGCCATCCGCGCTGTTCGCGCGGCCGTTTTCTCTCCCGATTTTCTCCAGATATATCGTCTGCGGCTTCAGGAGGAAATGATCGTGATCCCGAAGATGGCGACCCTCCTCATGCGCTTTTTCGAGAAGGTTCTCCCTATCCCCGAACGAGATGGCGTAGCCCGGGCAGATTTCCGCGCAGGCGGGATCCAGCCCCCTCTCCCGCCTCTCGGGGCAGAGGTCGCACTTGACCGAATGATGCCCCTGGGCATCATAGCCCATCGCACTGTAGGGACACGCCATGACGCATTCCCCGCAACCCGTGCAAAGCGACTCATGAACTTCCACCACGCCGGTTTCTGGGTCTTTCGTTATCGCCTTGGGATGAACGGGACAGGCTCTCAGGCAGGCGGGGCGCTCGCAATGCTGGCAGGTCAGCGTGAGGAAATCGGGCGCGCCCGTGGAGGCGTCCCCCAGCCAGACGACCTTGTTCCGGTACTGGCCGGGTCCCAGCCGGTGCTCCTGCTTGCAGGCCGCCTCGCAGCTCTTGCAGCCGAAGCACCGCTCCAGATCGATCATCAAGGCCAGCTTGCCCAAGACTCGCTCCTTCAGGAAGGGGTGTTGAAAAGGCCTGAGAGGGTAAAGGCAACCCCCTTGAAAGGGAAACCCCTTAAAGTCACCCCCCCTACCCCCCCTTGTCAGGGGGGCAAGAAAAAGCAACCCCCCATCAAACGGGCAATAGCAAAGCCCCTCTGCCCGGCGGGGTCGCATCGCCTTTTTATACCCCCCTGACAAGGGGGGGTAGGGGGGGGTTGCTTTTGTTGTGACAGCCCCTCCTCAGTCAGATTCTTTCCACAACCCAAACCCGCAGGCTACCACTTCGTCAGGTGCCACCAGTATATCTCTCCCCCGCCCGAGACATAACCGGCGAAAAAAGTGACGGTGATGACGTGCCCCAGCATACCGAGAACAAAGGCAAACGCCAAAACGATGTGAACCAGCCGCCAGTACGCCTGCGCGGTCGAAACGCTTGAGCGCACGCCCAACAGCTTGTTTTCCCGGCCGATCAGACGGGCGTAGGCGAGGGTAACCCCGGGTTTCAAGAACCAATGCTTGAGCATGGGGGAAAAGGTGCCCTCACTCGCTCCCGGTTCAAGCCTCGACAACAGGGACTCTTTCTCTTCGATGAGGCGGGCCAACTGCTCGCGGTCTTCGGAACGTGGCGGCGAGAAGGATTCATCTCGTGTGGCGAACGTGGCCGCCATATCTTTCGAGAGGCGGACGCGCGCCCACACGCCCAGGATCACCAAAAACAAGAGTGCGACGAGCAACAGCGCCGGTGCATAGCGGAGAAACCCGCCCGAGTGGATCGTCACCAGCACGGTGCCCAGGGTGGCCGTCACGACATGGGCGGAAAACCAGCCGAGGGGGGAGCCGCCCGTGCCCGTTCGCTTCGTGATCACGAACACCACGGAGACGCAAAGAAGAATCGTCCCCGCGACGCCGAACAGATACAGCGTCGGTGAACCCGGCAGGTGCCATTCGCGCGATAACTTGTGCTGGAACGCGAAGAAGGTGACCAGAACGACCGCTGCCGCGAATACGAGATATGCAAGCAGCCTGTCGCCGATATCGAGTCGTCTCATGAAAATCAGGGAAATTCGATTTTCGCGACGTCCACGATTTCAAAATTTCTCACGCCGCCGGGCAACCGAACCGCTACCTCATCGCCCGGTTCTTTCTGCATCAGCCCGCGCGAGAGCGGCGCGCTGAAAGAAATAACGCCATTGGAGAGGTCGCTTTCCTCCTCGCCCAAAATCTTGTAGGTAAGCTCTTCGTTCTTGTCCAGGTCGAAGAGCTTGACTTCCGTGCCGATGGTGACCTTGTCACCGGAGATGGGGAGTTCCTCGATCACGCTCGCCTCGCGAATCTTGTCCATGATCCGGCTCACCTCGTTCTTGAGGTTGCCCTGCAGCTCGATGGCCGCCTCCCACTCGGCGTTCTCGCTCAAATCGCCCAGGCTCGCCGCCTTGCCGATCTCTTTCGACACCTCATGTTTCAGGCGGTATTGAATCTCTTCGACCTTTTTTCTTAGCCCCTCGAGGCTCGCTTTGGTAATGTAATACGGCATCTCTTCCTCATCCGGCCTTTGAAATGAATCGAAAACGCTCCTCAGGCGCCTTCAGCAATTTTTTCCTTCACCTGCTCGCGAAAGTCATAGCCCGTATCCTCCACCAACGCGTCGATCAGGCGTTTCGTGACAGGCCCCCGAACCGGCGCGCTCGGCTGGAAGCTGTCGATCTCGCGCACCGGCATGGCGCATATCGCGCTCGAGGTGATGAAATACTCTTCCGCCTGCGCCAGATCGTATGTCGTCATATCTCTTTCTTCAAGAACGATCCCCAACCGCGCAGCCAGTTCGAACACCGCAATACGGGTCACTCCCTGCAGGATGTTCCTCTCATGCGGCGTCCAGAGCGCGCCGTCTTTGACCATGAAGAAATTGGCGGTCGAGTTCTCCGCCACGTTTCCACGGATGTCGAGCATCAAGGACAAGGAACCCGATGCGGCGGCATCGAGTTCCGCCAGAATCTGGTTCATCTTGCTCGTCACCTTGGCTCTCGTCTCGATGCACTCGGGCGGATTGCGCCTCGTGGGCGTTATCGCAAGGCGTACGCCGTTCAGGTACCGCTCCGCGAAGGACGCGACGTTCACGGGCCGCCAGAATATGAACACCGAAGCCGGCCCCGCCGCGCCCGCCGACATGGAGGGGTCGTCATATCCGCGGGTCACCCAGTGGCCGACGCGGTACATGGCGCCCTCTTCGAGACGACACAAATTCGACTCCAGGGTGGCCAGCGTCGCCTGCTTCATCTCCTCTTTGCTCAGCCCCAATTCGATGCGGACGTACTTGAGCGAGCGATAGAGGCGATCGATATGGTCATCGAGCCGATAGAGCTTTCCCGCGAAACAGGGGGTGACCTCATATACCCCGTCGCCCCAGAGGAAGCCGCGATCGAACGGCGATATCCTGGCGCTTTTTTCTTCTATGATCTCTCCGTTGAGATAGACGAATCGCTCACCCGGCATCGGACGCTCCTCCCATGCGCATCAACAAAGAAAGGCCGGCCCGCAACGACGGGCACAGCCACGTGAAAAGTGATTTATCATCCTACATAGGATCATTTTATAAAAGAAATGGTCAAAGAGCAAAATCGCTCCGTGAAATTCCGCCATCCGCTATCACCGGCTCCGGGTTTTATCGTTCGTTCTTATGGGGGTTGTGGAAAAACTCCACCAATCGAGGGTGTTCACCGTCATTCCGGCGAATGCCGGAATCCAGAACAGAGCAGAATGACAATGCTCCGGCTTTTCTTCTCCCCGTCATTGGCGGGAAACAATCAGGAAATAAAAAACAAAGTCCCTGGATTCCGGCATGCGCCGGAATGACGATCAAAACCAAACCGCCTCGTAGCGGACAGGCCCCTGTGCCTGTCCGAGGCCCCCGTGCCTGTCCGACACCTGTGCCGGCCCGCCGGATTTTGTAGGGGCCGTTCGCGAACGGCCCCTACGGTCTCCCGCACGGAGAAGACCGCTGTGAAATCGGGCGGCCACAGGGGGCCGCCCCCACGGTGGAATCCCGACCGACCCGCAATGGGGATTTTTCAACAATTCCCGGAAGGAGTGAACCCGCTCAATCCTTCCTCCCCCAGCCGCCCCCGCCGGGCGTTTCAAGACGTATCCTGTCTCCGCGCTTCGCCGAGAGACGCGCCTTGCCGGAGAATTGCCTCTCCTCACCCCCGCTGATGAGCAGATTCTTGCCCTTCATGCCCGCCTCGCCCCCGTTGAGCGGCCAGGGCGCCTTCTCCCGCCGCTCCGTCATAAACGAGACGGTGGCATCGCCCAAAAGTTCAATTTCCCGGATGATGCCGTCGCCGCCGCGATGTTTTCCCGCACCGCCGCTGCCGCGCCGGACGGTATAGCGGCTCACCCGGAACGGATAGGCGTGTTCGAGCGCTTCAATCGGCGTGTTCAGCGTGTTGGTGAGATGGGTATGGATGGCGTCCTCACCGTCTCCCCACGGACCGCCGCCCATGCCGCCGCCCGTGGTCTCATAGTAGGCGTACGGACGGCCCTGCCTGGGGCCTGCGCGGTGGTCCATGCCACCCACCGTGAGGTTGTTCATCGTGCCGCAGGAGGCGGCGGGTATCTTGCCCGGACAGGCCCTGGCGAGCGCGCCGAGTATCACGTCCACCATTCGCTGGCTCGTCTCCACGTTTCCCCCGGCGACGGCGGCGGGAAACTCGGCGTTCACCACCGTGCCCGAAGGTGCGATGACCTCGATGGGATCCATGCAGCCCGAATTGTTCGGGATGTCGTAAGGAACCAGACAGCGCAGGGCGTAGTAGGCCGCCGTGCGGGCGATGGATTCCACCGCGTTCACGCTGCCCTGCGTCTGCGGGGCCGAGCCGGTGTAATCCACGCACATCTTCGAGCCGCGTATCGTGATCTCCACGCGTATCGGAACGAAGCCGCTGCCGAAACCGTCGTCGTCCATAAAATCCTCGAACAGGTACCGCCCGTCGGGGATGTCCCGAATCACCGCTTTCGTGAGACGCTCGGAATACTTTTGCAGCTCCACCGTGTAGCGCAGCGTCTCGGCGAGGCCGTGACGCTCGATGATCTCGAGGATCCTCCGCTCGCCCACGCGGTTCGCCGCGATTTGCGCGGCGATATCCCCCCGGCGCTCCTCGGCCGTGCGCACGTTTGCGAGGATGAGCGCGAAAACGTCTTCCTGCATCTCTCCCCCCCGCACGAGCTTCACCGGCGGAATCACCACGCCGTCCTGGAAAATTTCGGTCGTGATGCTCATCGAGCCGGGCGCGATGCCGCCCACGTCCGCATGGTGCGCCCGGTTGGCGACGTAATAGATGAGTTTTTGCCGCCCCCTCTCCCTGCCGTACACGGGCGAGATCATCGTGATGTCCGGCAGGTGGTTTCCTCCGCGAAAAGGGTCGTTCAGCACAACCACGTCGCCCGGCTCGAGCGCCATCCGCTCGATGACGTATTCCACCGACATCGGCATGGAGCCCAGATGGGCGGGCAGATGCGCCGCCTGCGCCGCCATTTGGCCCCCGGTATCGAAGATGGCGCACGAATAATCCTTGCGCTCCTTGATGTTGGGGGAAAACGAGGAACGGCAAAGCGCCACGCCCATCTCTTCGGAGGCCGCAAACAACAGGTTGCGGAAAACTTCCAGGAGTACCGGATCGAATGTTTTCGCCATCGCGCCCTCTCAGCCCGAGTTCTTCAAAACGAGATTGCCCCACTCATCCACCCGGCATTCCCAGCCGGGCGGGACGACCGTCGTCGCGCTGAACTCACACACCAGCGCCGGGCCTTTGAAGCGATTCCCGCGGGAAAACCCATCTCGCGCATAGGCGGAACCCTCGACTTGTTTTCCCCCAAAAACCATCTTCCGGCTCCCCATGAGGGCGCGGGAAACATCTCTGCGAGTTTTCGGAAGCCTTCTGGCGGGCGGACGCTCCACTTCGCCTACGCCCCGGACTCTCAACGTCACGATCTCGACGGGACTCTCGGGGCTGGACGTGCCGAAACGCGCATCGTGCGATTCATCGAACGCCGCCCGGAGGCTCTCCCGGAGGTCCACGCCCGTCTCGGGCTGATAGGGAAGCGTCAACTCATAGGATTGCCCGAGATAGCGCATATCGATGAAAAGCGAAAAGGCGGGCTTTGCGAATCCTTCGTACTTCAGATCCTCACGCCCTTTTTGCAGCAAGGGCGAAAAGTGGCTTGCGAGCGCTCTCTTGCTCAGCCCCTCCAGTGGCAGCAGAACCGTTCTGGCGTAGTCCTTCACCACGTCGGCGGTCAGCATGCCTCTGGCTGAGAGGATTCCCGGGTCACCCGGCACGACGACGTGCGGAATCCCCAGAATCTCCGCCAGGGAACAGGCGTGCATCGCCCCCGCGCCGCCGAAGGAGATGAGGGCGAATTTGCGCGGGTCGTGGCCCCGCTCCACGCTGATCAGGCGAATCGCGCGCGCCATGTGCTGGTTGGCGACGCGAACCACGCCCTCGGCCGCTTGCCGATCGTCAATGCGCAGGGACTTCGCCAAACGCGCGATACCGGCTTTCACCGGCTCCATGTCGAGAGTCATCCTGCCGCCCAGGAACTGTTCCGGATCGAGACGGCCGAGAAACAGGTTCGCGTCCGTGACGGTCACCTGATCCCCCTTGCCGTAGCATATCGGACCGGGGTCTGCGCCCGCGCTCTGGGGCCCGACGGCCAGCGCGCCCCCCGGATCGACCCGTGCGATGGAGCCGCCGCCTGCGCCGACCGTGTGGATGTCGATGAGGGGAACCCGGATCGGACAGCCGGCCACCTCGGTCTCCGCCGTGAAGCCGACCCCGCCGTGCAGCAGGGAGACGTCCGTACTCGTGCCGCCCATATCGAACGCGATCGCATTCTCGAACCCCGCTCTACTCGCCACCTCGTACGCCCCGACGACGCCGCCTGCGGGGCCGGACAGGATGGTCCGGATGGCCTCCTCGCCCGCCATCGTGCTTGAGATGACGCCGCCGTTGCTCTGCATGACCCGCAATCGCCCCGAATCAAGGCGCAACTCCAAATCCTTCAAGTACCGATTCATCATGGGCGATACATAGGCGTTCACGCACGTGGTGCTCATCCGCTCGTATTCCCTGAATTCAGGAAGCACCTGGCTGGACATCGAAACGTGAATGCCGCTTTTTCGGATGACCTCCGCCACTCTCTCTTCGTGCGAGGGATTTGCGTAAGAATGAAGCAGGCAGATGGCGACGGACTCGACGCCGGCTTTCCTGAGTTTTTGGTTCAGTGCCTTGATGTCTGAAGCCTTCAAGCGCAGAAGCTCGCCGCCTTTCTCATCCAGACGCTCCGCCACGCCCAATCTCAAGTCTCTCGGCACCAGGGCGGGGGGTCTGCGATATGCCAGATTGTAGAGTTCCTTTCGGTTCTGGCGGCCGATCTCGATCAGGTCCTCGAAACCGGCCGTCGTCACGAGGGCGGTTTTGGCGCCCTGGCGGGTGAGGAGGGCGTTCGTCGCCACGGTGGAGCCGTGCGTGATGTCCAGAGCGACGCCGCGGCCATCCAGGATTTCATCCAGCCCCCGGAGGATGGCGCGCTCGGGCGCATCGGGCGTGGAGGGCACCTTGTGGACTCTCACCCGGTTACCATCGAAGGAGATGAAATCCGTAAAGGTTCCGCCTGTGTCGACGCCGATCCTGAGCGTCTTCGTTTCACGCCCGGGCATCACCGCCTCCTGTGGGGCCAGGCTTCGGGGTTCAGCAGATCAGGAGGACGCTTGCCGAGAAGATAGGTCTTTACGTTTCTCTCCACGCGCTCGGAAACCGCATCCCGGCCCAGATCGGTATTCGTCCCCAGGTGCGGCATCATGACGACGTTCTTCATCCGCAGGAGCCGCGGGTGCGGCTTGGGTTCATCCTCGAACACGTCCAGCCCCGCGCCGCCGAGATGGCCCGAGCGGAGCGCTGCCACCAGGGCTTTCTCGTCCAGAATCGGCCCCCGGGCGGTGTTGATGATAACGGCGCCTTGCTTCATGCGGGCGAACTCCGCTGCTCCGATGAGGTGGCGCGTCTCATCGTTCAAGGCCAGGTGCACGCTCAGAAAATCGGATTCGCGCAGAAGCCTGCCGAATGAGCGGTACGAAACGCCCGTCTCCTTTTCCATCCCGGGACTTTTCCTGTTCCGGCTCCAGTAGCGGACCTTCATGCCGAACGCATTCGCCATGCGCGCCACGGCGCAGCCGATGCGCCCCAGGCCGATGACCCCGAGAACCCGGCCGTTCAGACCCCGGCCCTCCAGCAAGGTGGGCGTCCAGCCTTTCCATCGCCCCGTTCTGATATACGAATCCGCTTCCGCCACCCGCCTGCTCACCCCGAGCAGGAGC
>JAPOYD010000115.1:0-18968 GCA_026706735.1 Nitrospinota bacterium
CTCAATTCCGGCGCGACTTCGGAGATATTCCTGCTGATTTGACTGATTTCCTCCTCTCGTCCGGCCTTTTCCATGTCACGAATAATAACCTGCGCGGTGAACATAGCGGAGCGAAGCAAATGGATTTCCGCCTCCGTGCGGGGCCATTCCCGCCGCTCCAGAGCTTCCATCACGAGTTCGACCACGAACTGATTGGGTGATTTGTCGTGCTTTTCCGCCTCTTTTTCGACGCGTTTCCACTGTTCGGACGTGAAGCGGATGTTCTTCTGTGCCGTCTGCGCCATTCGTTTTGCCGCTCCTTTTCGTGAAGATTTTCATCGATTCCGTTCCAAATCGATCGGAAAATTCCTGTTTCCATTCATCAAACGCAATCGCCGCGAACCGGGAAGTCCTCAAATCGATGCCGGAATCCGGGTAGAGTCGAGGACTGGCGCGCCGACGTTAGGGTCCGGTGGCTGTTCCGTCGCTTTCGCTCCGGGCCTCAGTCCGGCTCCCGTGGTCACGTTTCCAGTCCCCGCTCATCAAACCGGACGTGCGGATTTCCCGCATCCGGCTTTCGGACGAGATCATGCCTTCGCGCTCGGAAGGCCCATTGCCGTCCGCGTAAGGCGGAAGAGGCCGTACTGGTCATACAGCCGCTCGACCGGGAAGCGCACATACTTCCCGGTTTTCACCTTGTGCTTCAGACAGAGCCACCGGTGCAGCCGCCGGGCCGTGTGGTGTTCGACCGCGCTGTAGGCCGGGCTGACCTGCCCGAGGCTGAAGTAGTTCGCCCATCCCCTTATCGTCCGGTTCAGGCGTTCCACCATCACCTCCGGCGGCAGCCACAAGTGCCCTTTTTCCGTCATGTCGCTGACCTTGCGGCAGATGCCTTGAACGCTCGCCTTGCCGGGCCGGGTGCCGATGTAAGACCCCTTCCCGCTGTAGCGATAGTTGCGTCCGATGCGGTATCCGAGGAATTCGAACGCCTCCTCCGGGCACCGCAGGCACCGGGTTTTCCGTTCGTTGACCGTCAGCTTCAGACTCCCCATGAGCCGCTCGACCGCCGCCAGCATATCCGCCGCCGGGGCCTTGCCGAGCACACAGAGGTCGTCGGCGTAAACCACGACTTCCGAACGGAAGCGCCGGGCATGGCCCAGCACTTTCCAGCCCAGTACGAAGCGCCGCATGTAGAGGTTGCTGGCCAGCGGTGATATCGGCGCCCCTTGCGGGGTGCCTTTCCGCTCCTTGCGCGCCCGGTTCGTGCGGCGCTTGCCGCCCTTGCCGTCGTCTTCTTCCGCCGGCATTTCCAGCCATGCCTTGATGAGCCTGAGCATCCGCCCGTCGCTGATGCGCCGGGCGAAGCTCTTCAGAAGCTCGGCATGCGGTATCTCGCCGAAGTAGTTGGACAGGTCGCAATCGACCACCTCGTTGTGCCCCGTGTTCAGGAGGCTGTGGACGCGTCTTACCGCGTCATGGGCGCTCCGCCCCGGCCTGTAGGCGTACTGTTCCGGTTGCAGGTCGGCTTCGAATATCGGCTCAAGCACGAGCAGGGCCGACGTCTGCGCCACCCTGTCCCGTATGCAGGGGATGCCCAAAGGCCGGAACTTGCCGGGCTGTTTCTTCGGGATGAGGACTTGCCGCACCGGCTTCGGTGCATATGCCCCATCCTTCAGTTCCCGCGCCAGTTCCCCGAGCCAGCGTCCCACGCCGTACGACTCGATGTCCGCGAAGGTCTCTCCGTCCACCCCGGCGGCCCCGCCGTTGCGGCGGACTCGCCTCCAGGCTTCGGCGAGAAGGTCTTCGCGCCACACCTTGTCAATCAGTGCATGGAAGCGCCGGTCGGGTTCTTCCTTAGCTTTCGCATGTAACACGGTCTGGAGTTTCCGAGCCTTTTCCGACCCTGATAGGCTCTCGCCAGTGGTCATGCCCTTCTTCCCTTTCCGCATCGTTCCCGAACCAGGGCTCCTTCCCTCCGCCGGCATTACCCGGCCTCTCCGGTACTACGAGCCCATCCGCCACCCTGACGGCCCGGCCTGCCCCTCGCGGGGTTCCGGTTGGAGTGTGCGCTCCACCGGCAGGGCTTCCCGTGTTGCTGCCATTCCCATCTTCCATACGTGCCGCCGACACTACCCCGGCGAGACCGGCCAGTGCCCGTGTCGCTCGCTTCCCGGCCGATGCCAGCCTTCCCCGAGTATTGGACGGGTCGGCCCTCGCATCCCTTGTTTCGAGGCCTGCTCGGCGTTCACTCGCGTTGCGGCCCGCATGGTCGCTGAACCGCCCAAGGCGGCCCTTTCCATCGGAGTGCTTCAGGCCATGTCGTTACCTCCATCACCCGCCCCGATTGCTACCGGCTGGAGCGACAGTTGCCGGGCGGGATTCGCACCCGCTAGGGAATGGCGCCTTTCCACGGCGCACCAATACCAAATCGGTATTCATCATAGCGCAGCGCGTGTCTGAGTACTACCAATTTGGTATTTGAAGGAAACACCCCGAGTTGCGCCGTATTACAAAGAGCATACGCCATGTTTTAAGTGCTGGGATTTCAAGAGGATATGTGTGCCACCGGATTGGTATTACATATCCCGGCATGACGGGAGTGCGCGAGGAGATAAACTATCAAGGCGGGGCGCAGGGGAACGCGGACATTCGTAGCCACCGCGGCACCAGCATCAGGGATGCGTCCGGTGTAGAACCCGAAGCGCCTAAGGGCGGCAAGCGCAGTGATCTTTGGGAACGCGAGTCGGGAGGAATCTTGCCGGCGAGAATGGCGAGCGGGAGCCGCCGCGGCGATTGAGAGGGAGAAGCAGTGCGGAGGAGTTGTTCCTGCGGCGAGACCAGTGAGTCTTCATCGCCAGCGCAAGTGGCGCGAGCGATGGTCGACGAGACGCAACGAGCCGCGCCGCAGTTGAGGCGTTGCGACGCGACCCGTTAAGCGCCCGAATCAGGCGGCGACTTTCTGGACGGGGATGCCGAGGGTTTTCGCCTTGTCGACGAGGTTGTCCGTGATGCCAGAACCCGGGAACGCGACCACGCCCTTGGGGAGGAGGTTGAGCAGCTCGTCGTTGCGGCGGAAGGGAGCGGCCCGTCCGTGGGCGTCCCAGTCGGGTTTGCAGACGATCTGGTGGACGCCGTTCCGCTCGGCCCAGCCTGCCGCTATCTTCTCAGCACCCGGGCCGCCGCCGTGGACGAGAACGACGTCGGCGTACTTGGCCTTGACCTTGTCGAGATGCGCGATGATTTTTCCCGCGTCGCTCGCCTCCTTCCCACCCGCGACGGCGACGAGCGTTCCCTGCGGGAGATGAGCGGTGTTCGCGCGGTCCTTACGTGCCCGCTGGAAGTCGCGCGCCTCGATGACGGCGGAGGTCAGCTTGCCGGTCTGCGAGACGTGTGATCCTCGCCTCGGCCGCCATACCTCGCCGGTCTCGGCGCGGTAGGCCTCTGCGGCGGCGTCGCGCAGCCCTTCGAAGGCGTCGCGGCGGTCAGAGAGATTCTGCGCGCGGTCGGTCGCGAGTTCGAGTTCGCGGGACCTGATCTCCGAGCCGTCCTGCTCGCGCTGCAGTTCACGGATGCCGGGGATGAGCCTGTCGGCGGCGCGGTCAAGCCGCTGTGTCTGGGCGTCGAGGGTGTTGACGAAGCCCCACAGGAGGCTCGCCCGCTCATCCGCGAGTTGTGTTCCGTCGGGCGCTGCTTCGGCCAGCAGGTGGAAAGCCCTGATGACGGCGTCGGTGGCTTCCGCCTCGCCCCACACGGGGCGGTTGTCGAACTCGTCCGGCCCGGGGGTTGCTCCGAACAGGGCGGCCTGCTCGCATACCATGGCGGTGAAGGATTCGTTCTGCGCTTCGTGCTCTGCGTACTCGTTCATGATCATCTCCTTGTGTGTCGCGGTGGCGTTCATCGTTCACTCCTTTCGTTGTCCTCAGGCGAGGGGATGGTTGAATTCGGGAAGAGCGTAGCCACGCTCGTTGCGCCCCACTTCTTTGGGCATCTCGTCGAGATACCTGGCTGCCCATTCAGCGGCGCGCGCGAGGACGTCGCCGTGACACGAAAGGGGATGGCAGTGGCAGCCGAGATCGCAGCCTTGCAGATTGGCGAGTTCGTAGAGATCGAGTTCCTCATTCTGGATTTTTCCCCACAGCCAACGCCGGTATTTCTCGATGACGGCGTCGCGCTCGCCGTCCTGGCCGACCCGGAAGGGATTCCCCCACTTCGTCCTGCGGTCGATCCTCACCAGGAAGCCATTGCCTTGTTCCTCGAGGTAGTCGTTCAGGTTCACCACGGTGGTATCCATGCCTTTCTCCTTCGTAGAGAGTTAACGGATGCGCTTCTTAGCGCCCCATTTTCAGCACGTAAGGGCATCGGTCGGTGTTGCCGATGCCCGTAGGCGGGCGAATCAAGGGCTTGTCATTTTCCGGGGGGTTCCCGAAAAACACGCCTCATCGTTTTTTGGGGGTACCGGAAAATGATGGCCGCTTGCGGCCACCCTTTATTCGCCCGGCGTTCGTGCTAAAATGGGAGCGCTAAGAGAGAGACATCAGTACCGCCACCGGGACACAGGAGCCTCTGGGTTTCACGATGAAGGCGAAGCTCATCGTGAAACAGTCTCTCATGCTGCGGAAAGGGTCATTTCGGGTCGTCTTTTCCGGCCCGAAATTCCCGCAGCGGGGGGTAGATCGAGCCACTGTCTCGAATATGGAATGATTGCAGGCGCAAGCCGATCTTCCGGGAACACGGTTCATCGTTCACGGAACCGGAGATTCTTCAGGAGACCCCTGTAGACGAGAGGATCAGGCGGGCGGACTTCCTCGGGGTCCGGAGCAAAAAAAGAGCCGGCGCGCGTGGCGCCGGCCCTTGAAGCACTCAAAACGGGATGTCTTCCCCGACTACGCCCGCGGGCACAGCCTCTTCGGCGTGCGCGCCGTTACCGTTGCCATTGCCGTTCCCGTTCACCTTGTCCAGGAACTGCACGCGCCCGCCCGGCGCGATGAGGATCTCGGTGGAGAACCGATCCGAGTCCTCCTCGTCCTTCTTCCAGCGCCTGGTCTGCAGCTTGCCCGCGACGTAGACCAGCCGGCCCTTCTTCGCGTGCTTTTCGAACATATCCACCAGGCCCGGCTGGAAGGTCACGACCCGGTGCCACTCGGTCTTCTCCACCCGGTCGCCGGACTGCTTGTCGATGTAGCCCTCGTCCGTGGCGATGGAAAGATTCGCGACGCGTCCGCCGCTCGCGAGATGGTTGATGGTGACGTCGGCGCCTAAGCGCCCGATCAGTTCCGCTCTGTTGAGTCCGAATGCCATGATGATTCTCCTTGTGGTGTGAGTGTGAAAAACTGACGGGAGGGGGAGAGCCTTTCTCTCCACCCCCCCGGTTCGCCCTATTCCCTCCTGAATTCCTCCGACTCGCCTTGCGCCTCGTCGCGGATCTTCCTGATCGTGTACGCGTCGAGTCCGAGTTCTGCGAGCAACTCATCTGGGGTGGGAACGTCGACGTCGAAGTCGTTCTCGTACATGGCCAAGCCTCCTCTCGGGTTGTCGCCGGCGGCGGGGCCGGGAGACCGTCTCCCTCTCCCCTGCCGGGCCTTTGCCCGGCTCCCCGCTTCGCTCTACCTCTCCCGGGGAGGTTCTCATCCGGTGAGGAACCGCCCATGGAGCATGAACGGCCACGGCCCCCGCCGGGTCGTTCCGGAGGCGGGCGTGTCTCGATGCCCGCCCGTGCGCGCGGCCGGTTCAGGATTCGGATGGAGGAGGCATGGCCAGACGGATGCGTATCGAGCGGTGGGGCTTCCGGCGCCGGATTGTCGGCGACCGTGGCGGCAGGGACGGCGATGTCATGTTGGAGGGACTGCTCTGCCGGATTGCGGTCGACCCATATGGTCGTACCCGGCCTCGCAGCCAAGCTCCCTGCTTACCGTCCTGCGCAGCGTGCCGGGGTCCTGTTGGCGGCGCAGCGGGGTGCCCGCCCCCCCCCCCCCCCCCCCCCCGCCCCCGGCGAGAAGCAGCCCGGAAGGCTTCGGGACGGCGATACGTATCCGACGAGCAGCGGAACCAAGGCTGGCCGGCGACCCCCCGGCGGCGCAGCAGAGCGGAGTTGCCCCCCCGCCGACGGTGGGCCGGCTGCGCAGCAGGGCGGCGGTCGTCAAACCCTCCCGCCCCGTTCAGGCCCGCTCCTCTCCGGCTCGCGCGAAGCGGAAGAGCGGCCCGAGCCGTGCGGCGAGGACAGCGGCGCCGAGCGCAGCGAGGTCGTCGTTGAAATCGCCCCGCTCGGAGACGATGACCGTGGCCGCGACGCCCGCCCGCGCGCAGCGCGCGGCCAGGCGTTCCGCCGCCCTCTCTCCTTCCGGATCGTTGTCCCGCGCGATGAGGAGGCGGGTGACCTCCCTGGGCGGGACGAATGCGCCGAGGCTCCCTGCGGAAAGCGCTGCCGCCGCCGGGACTCGGGGCGCCGCGGTGACTACCGAGAGAACCGTCTCGACGCCCTCCCCGACCAGGAGCGTGGCGCCGGGGATCCCGAAGCGCACGGCGCGCCCGAAGACCCGGCCGAGCGCCTTGCGGGGCGGGGCGACGCCTGCCTTGGCGGACGCATCGGGATCGATCCAGGTGCGGTGCACGCCGTGGAGCGCGCCTTCGGTATCGGTCACGGCGGCGACCAGGGCGGGCAAGCGGCGGTCGGCCTCGCGGTGGTAGAGCGCCGGGTGGAAGCGCAGGGAGGGGAAGCGGAACCGCGTGATGCCCCGGGCTCGGAGGTAGGCCTCGGCCGGGCCGTCCTCGATCGGGCGGCAACTCCGCCAGATGCGCCGCGCCGATTCCCTCGCGTCGTATGGCGGCCCCCCGCCCGGCAAATGTGGGACAGGCAGGGCGAGGAAGGCGCGGGCCTCATCCATGGCTGCGCGCAGCGTGGGTGCTGCGCTCCGGCGACGGATCAGGTCGAGCAGGTCGCCGTGCTCCCCGGTGGCCGCGTCGGTCCACTTGCCCGGCGCGCCCGGAGGCTCGAGGCGGACGAAGAACGAGCGCCCGGGCGAGCCGTCGACGTCGCCCGCGACCCAGTAGCGGCCCTGCTTCTTGCCCCGGGGCAGATAGCGGCGGCAAACTTCCTCGGCGCGTGAGGCGAGCGCGGCGGCGATCCCGGCTGCGGGAGATGGTGTTCGGGACATGGCGGACCTCCTCTGGATAACGGGCAAAAAAGAGCCGGCGCGTGAACATCCTCCGGCATCACCGGGCCGGCTGCATTGCAACGAGGGCGGCTCAACCGGTGGCCCCGCCGTCCTGCGCCGGGCCCATTGTTCGCGCGGCCAAGGCGGACCATGCCTCCCGGTCCATCCCGAGGCGGGCGTTCAGGCGATCGCAGAAGTTCTCGGCGTCTTCCAGGGTCAGGGCGACCAGGGCGGTGGGAATGTTCCCAGTCATTCCGTCGATGACGATCCGTATCTCCTGCGGCGCGTCGGCCGGGCCGTAGGCCGGGCAGAAGGCGAAGTCGGGGTCTTTCGGCAGTGTCTGTGAGATCATGGAACGGACTCCTTTGGGTGATGTCGGAATCAGAGGCCGCACCCCGGCGATTGACGCCGGGTGGACGGCCATACGTATGCGGGCCGGCGGGGCGCGCGGGTTCAGTCCGCAAGAGGCCGGTCTTCGAGGACGCGGGCGAGGACGGAGGCGTCGGGCGCGAAGACGCGCGCTCTCCAGGAGACGATCTCGACCGTACAGCCCGCGCGCTTGAGGGCCGTGAGCCGGCGGTCGTCGGGGCCTTCGATCTCCAGGCGCTGCGCCCCCATGATGCGGCGGCGCGCGAGGCGCCAGCCGTTCGCGAGGAGCAGCACCTCGCCGCGTCCCATGACGGCGTCGAAGGCCTCATCGGCGCCGAGGGTGGGGCCGCCGCCCAGCCCGAAGGCGGCGCGCACGGCCCGGACGCCGCCGGCGTCCAAGGCGCGTCCGATCATCGCCTCTCCCTCGTCGGTGGCGAGGCGCCGCACCCGCATGTTCTCGGCCCCCAGCCGGTCCCAGACCGGCAGGAGGAGCCCCGTCACGAGCCAGAAGCGCGATTCGGTGTGCGACGGCAGGCCGGCGACTTCGGCCTCCCAGAGCGCGCGCCATTCGGACTCCTCCGCCCCGCGCCAGTTCGAGGCATCGAGTTCGGCCCTCGCCATCCCCTCGCGGACGGCGGGTCTCAGGAGCCTTACGCGTTCCTGCACGCCCCCGTCGTCGAACAGCATCGAGGGCGCGGGCAGGAGGACGGCCGCGCGTTTGGAGCGCGCGTTGACGAAGAGCGCAGGCGCGCCGGCTTTCCCGGCCGCATCGAGCGCGGCCTCGGCCGTCGTCGGCACGAGCCGGTCGCGGCGGAGGACCTCGACGAGGCCGGTCTCCGCTCCTGTGCCAGGATGAACGTAGAGGGTCTCGCGGCCGGCCGCCGTGAGCGAGTCCGCGATCAGGGTCTCGACGCCGACCTCGTAGGTACCCGCCTCGACGGCCGCCTCGATGTTGGACTCGACGCGGGATTCGAGTTCGGCGAACAGCGCGTTCTGCTCCGCTATGGGAAGCGCGAGCAGGCGGTTCAGGAACTTACTAATAGGCGGGAGGTCCTCCTTGAGCGATCCCTCGTACGTGAGTTTCAACCCGGTCGCCTCCTCGAAACGCTCGAGGGACCAGCCGGGCAATCCGCCCCGCCACAAGGCGCCGTAGAACTGGCGCAGCGCCGCCCGGGCGTAGGGGCTTTCGAGATTGTCGGCGGCGCGGAAGAGCGTGGCCTCGCTCCCGGCCATGGCGGTCTGGGAATTACGCTGCCCCCGCGTGATGGCGCCCAGGGAGTCGAGCCGCCGCGCGATGGTAGCGATGAAGCGCCGTTCGCCCTTCACGTCGGTGGTCACGGGCCGGAAAAGCGGCGCCGAGGCCTGGTGCGTCCTGTGGGTGCGTCCGAGGCCTTGTATCGCCATATCCGCCCGCCAGCCGGGCTCCAGCAGGTAGTGGACCCGGCGCTGCGTGTTGGCGGCGGAGAGATCGGCGTGGTAGCTGCGCCCCGTGCCGCCCGCCATGGAGAAGACGAGGATCCGCTTCTCGCCGTCCATGAAGGCCGCCGTCTCGGCGAGGGAGGCCGAGGCCGGACGCGGGCGGAGCGCATGCCGCTCGCCACGGGCGTCCTCGATCCGGAGCACCCTCCGGGAGCGGCCCGTCACCTCGGCCACGGCGTCGTGGCCGAAGCGGTGCACGATCTGATCAAGCGCTGAGGGCACGGGCGGCAGGGACGCCAGCTTCGCGATGAGCGCATCCCGCTTTGCCAGGGCCTCCTGCGAGAGGACGGGGTTCCCGTCCTCGTCGACGGCGGGCCGGCTCATGAGGTTCCCCTCCTCGTCGGTGAACGGCTCCTGGAGCTGCACCGGGAAGGCGTGGGCGAGGAAGTCGAGCACGTATTCCCGGGGCGTCAAGTCGATCGAGAGATCGTCCCATTCCGCGGGCGGGATCTCCGCGATTCGCCGTTCCATCAGGGCCTCGCCCGTGGAGACGAGCTGGATCACGGCCGAGCGGTCAGCTTCCAGGTCGCTCTCCACGGCGCGGATGAGCGAGGGGCACTTCATGGAGGTCAGGAGGTGGCCGAAGAAGCGCTGCTTGGCGCCCTCGAAGGCGGAGAGCGCGGCGGATTTCGCGTTACGGTTCAGGGTCTCCTCTCCCTGCATGATGCCGGTGGCCTCGAGGGCGTCGTGCAGGTTGGCGTGGATGACCTTGAAGGCGCCGGCGTAGGCGTCGTAGATGCGGCGCTGCTCGGGCGTGAGCGGGTGTTCGAGGATGTCGACCTCGATCCCCTCATAGGAGAGCGCCCGCGCCTGGTAGAGCCCCAGTGCTTTCAGGTCGCGGGCGACCACCTCCATGGCGGCGACGCCGCCCGCCTCCATCGCCGACACGAAGTCCTCGCGGCTCTCGAAGGGCGTCTCGCCCGCGCCCCAGAGGCCCAGGCGTCCCGCGTAGGCGAGGCCTGTCACGGTGGTGGCGCCCGTGGCCGAGACGTAGAGCACCCGCGCGCCGGGAAGCGCGCGCTGGAGCCTGAGCCCCGCCCGTCCCTGGGCGGAGGGCTTGACGGCGCCCCGGGATCCCTTCGACCCCGCCGCGTTGGCCATGGCGTGGGACTCGTCGAAGACGATCACGCCCTCGTACCCGTGGCGGTCTTCCTCGTCCACGCCGCCTGCGAGCCAGGCGACGACCTGTTCGAGCCGCGACGCCTTGCCCTCCCGGGCCGGCGCCCTGAGCGTGGCGTAGGTCGCGAACAGGATCCCGCTCTCGTGCGGGATGTCGGCCCCCTGGCGGAAGTTGCCCAGCGGGATCACGTCTTCGGCGCGTCCCCCGAGGGCGGCCCAGTCTCTCCGGGCGTCTTCGAGAAGGTTGGCGGAGGCCGAGAGCCAGAGCGCCCTCTTTCTCCCGCGGAGCATGTTGTCCAGGATGACGGCCGCTACCTGCCGTCCCTTGCCGCACCCGGTGCCGTCGCCCAGCATCCAGCCCCGGCGGAACCGCACCGGCGCGGAGAGGACTTCGCCGTCCTCGGTGACGGTCTCCTCAGTGGTATCGTCCTCCTCGCAGCGGCGGACCGTCTCCCAGCCCGATCCGACCCGGTAGCGGGCGGAGAGGTGGCGGTCGTGGGCCTCGCCGGCCAGGACGACGCTCTCGAGCTGGGCGTCGGAGAGCAACCCCTCGGCCACGACGCGTTCGGGCAGCAGCGGGCGGTGCGAGGGCGCGGGGTGCGCGACGGCGGCCATGGCGGCCGACTGGACGAGCGGCGTGGGATGCGCCACAGCGCCCGGGACGTGGACGACGCCCGGCCGCCAGGGCGCGTAGGGGCCTGCCGTCTCGCCCTCGCCGCACGGCGGAGCCGCCTCGTATGTGAGCTCCGTGACGGAGCCTAAGTCGCGGGACGGTCCGGGCGCCGGCCGCGCGCCCTCCCTCACCCCGGTCTTGCGCGCTTTCGTCCCGGGCGCCGCCTGCTCGCCGAAAAGATCGCGGAGCGGGGCCTCGCCTTTGCCTTCCGATGGCGAACGCGGGGGAACCCGCGCCGTGACCGCGTCGAGCAGTTTGGCTGCGTCCATCACGCGGTTCTGGGGGTCGACCTCGATGCCGGGCTCCTCGCTCCTGTCGATCACGGTGAGCCGGGTGTCGAAGGTCGTCCCGCGCCTCGCGTAGGCGCGCCCGTCGATCGCCGTCGTGAAGACGACGCGGGCGGGCGCTTCCACGGACGAGAAGGCGGCCTTCCAGGCCGCATCGCCCGGGACGCAGCCCGCCGAGGTGACGGCGACCAGCCGCCCGCCCTGTCTCAGCGCGCAAAACGCCGAACGCAGGTGCCGGAGGTCCGCGTCATGGCGCACCCGGGCGACGCCCGGCGTGGCCGAGAACGGCGGGTTCATGAGCACGACGTCCGGCCGGACTCCCGGGAGGCGGTCGGCGACGGCCTCCGCGTCGTGGCGGGTGACGCTTGCCCCGGGGAACAGGCGGGCGAGGAGGCCAGCGCGCGTGTTCGCAATCTCGTTCAGGTGAAGCGAGTTCTCGTTCCCGAGCGCGCACTGCGCCATTACGGCGAGCATCCCGGTCCCGGCGGAGGGCTCCAGAACGGCGTCGCCTGTCCGGAGCGCCGCCGCCCGCACCGCGGCGTAGGCGATGCCGAGCGGGGTCGAGAACTGCTGCAGGCGCACCTGGTCTTCCGAGCGCTTCGTGTGGGAGGGTTCGAGGGCGGCCAGTCTTTCCAGCATGGCCAGCATGGCGGCGGGACCCTCCATTCCGGCCCCGGCCCTTTGGCGCATGGCCCGGCCGTAGTGCTGGAGGAAGAGCACGACGGCGGCTTCGGCCGCCTCGTAGGCGTCCTTCCAGACCCAGGCGCCCTCGGCGTCACTTCCGCCGTATGCGCCCGTCATGGCGTCGCGCAGCGCGTTCGCGTCGAGCAGACGACCGGCCGCGAGAACGGGCAGCAGGGCCCGGGCCGCTTCGTAGAGCGCCTCGGATGCGTGCGGCGCTGTGGAGCGTGCGGCGTGCGGACGCACCTCCGCCGTCAGGGCTTGCGACATGGCTCTCTCCTCGGATGTCGTGGGAATGGGGGAGGCCGTCCCCGGGGGATCGCTCCCCCGAAACCTCCCGGACGCCCCGGCCGGGCCGGACTCGCCCTCTATCCGGCGCGAATACGGATCAGGTCCGGCCGGCGCTACGTAGCTTCGTGACGAGGCCTTCGACCGTGGCGGCGTCGGCGCCGCAGGCTTCGCCCCAGCCCCGGATGTTGCGCTCGAAGTCCCCGAGGCTGCCGAGGTGCGCGTTGAAGAGCGGATCGACGTCCGTGGCCGCGAGGACGCTGTCGCCCGCGAGGGCGACGCCCGTGATGGCGGGTTCCGTCACGGGCGGCAGTTCCAGCAGCCAGCAGAGAAAGGCCTGAAACATCGGCGAGAGGCTCTCCCCGCGCCTCGGGTCCATGGGGTGTGCGGTCGCAGTCCGGGATTCGGTGTCGGGCATGGTTCTCTCCAGAATGAATGGGGAAACGGACAGGTCAGCCGCAGGCCGTGATGCTCCTGCGCCCGGCGGCGTCGAGTTCGGGGCCGTATTCGACGACCCGTCCCGCCGCGCGGGCGGCCTCGGCGTAGGCGGAGAGGCCGAACTTCCCCTCGAAGTACAGGTCGCGCTCGATACCGAGGCCGAACGGCCCCCGGAAGGCTTGCAGCTCTTGGAGAGAGAAGCTCCCGATTTCCGGTGTGCCGAAACCGAGGTCGGCGAGTCCGAATGCTATGGATGCGTCCTCGGGGTCGAGTTCGGTTACGAGCCAGGTGCCTGCGCCGCTGGGGTTGAACAGCTTGACTACGGGCGTGTGGTCGGCACCGCGCTTGGCACCGTTTGCGAGCAACTGCTCGCGTTGTTCGGATGTGATGAGTTCCATCGGTTGGGTTCTCCCTTGGATGCGAGGTGGACGTGGAACGAGAAGTCTGCGTGGGTCTCAGAAGCCGAGAACCCGGATCCGCGCCCGGCCCCCGCTCACGGTGATGTCGGGCGCGCCGTCGGCGCGGCGGCGGATCGTCACGAGCGGCTTGTTGCTGCGCGGGTGAGGCGGATCGGAGAGTTCGTTCGTGAGCGTGGCGCCGGGTGTCTCGAAGCGGAGCAGTACCCGCCCCCGGGACACCTCGACGCCGCCGCCCGGCAGGCCGGGATCGGTCAGGGTGACGACCGGCGGCTCGCCCCGCTCGGTGAACCGGTCGGGGACCGGCCACGCCGCGTCCGGATCCCGGGTGTCGGCGCCCTCCCAGGCGGCGTCCACGAAAACCCTGCGGCAACGAACGCTCGACCGCCGGTCCGCATGGGCGTTCTCGACGGCCTTTTCCAGCGCCTCTTCCAAGGTCTCCGCTTCCACGGTGACCGTATGGGCGAAGCGGGCTGCGTATCCGCACCGGACCGTCCAGGACTTTTTCATCGGGCGGCCTCCCCTTCGCCGAAGTCGACGCCGATCTTTCCGCCGCGCACGGTGATGGTGACCGCGCGCTCGCGGGGGATGAGCCAGAACAGCTCGCGCCGCACCGCGCAGGCGATCGTGCGCCTGAGCGCCTCCTCTTCCGAGCACAGGAGGCCGATGGCCAGATGCAGGGCTTCTTCCTCGAATCGCGCGCGCTGCGTTTCCCAGCTGTCCGCGTCCGCCTCGTCCGACGGTGAAAACCAGGCGTCGCGCAGGAGGTCGGCGAGTTCTGCGGGTTCGATGGTGGTGTCCGCCGTGACCAGCGGTCGGACGTCCGCGAGCCAGGCCCATGCCTCGCCGGCGAAGGCGAGGTCGGCGTCGAGCGCGATGGTCTCGCTCGTCCCGTCCGGGAACTCGACGTCAAGACTCATGCGGATCGCGTCCGGCCTCGGGAGTGGCTCATCGGAGGGGCCCGACCGCTCGGGCGGGGCCTGATAATCCGCGAGAGGACGGGCCTCGCCGCCTGCCGCGACATCGGTGTGTACGTCCTTGACCCGGGGGAGCGCGTCGTACCAGTCATATCCCTCGAAGCGGCGGTCGGCCTCGAAGAGCCGCCCGGCCGTCCCGCCGCGCTCGGCGGCGCGCCAGAGCGCCTGCGCCTCGGGGGGTTCGATGTCCGTGTCCATCAGGAGCGCGTCTTCGGGCAGGGGTTCGGGCGAGGGTCCCGCGAGCCAGTTGTCGATATCTGCGATGGGAGGCCGCCAGGGGCGCAGCGCGGGCGCCGGTACCGGCAGTTCGACGCCTGCCGCCCGCGCGCGCGTCCACTCCCCGAATGCGAGGACCAGCGCGGGACCGGCCTTGGCCATCGCCCGGTAGATCGCGGTACGGGCGGCTTCCCGCATCTCCTCCAGGAAGGGCGTCTCGACCGCTTCCTTGCGCGCCGGCAGGACGAGTTCAAGCTCCGGGCAGTCCTCGACGTCGGCGCGCACCGACCAGGCCGGGCCGTCTACGGGATGGACCGTGGGCAGGTGAACCGGCAGGATCAGGCCGTGGAAGTTGAGATCGGGTTCGTCGCGGTAGCGGCTTCCGCTGTTCAGGACGCCGAAGACGAGGCCCCGCCAGGCTTCCGTGTGGACGGCGTTTCCAAGGAAATCCCGGCGCGGGAGGGCCTCGCCGTCAAGCGTTACCGAAAGCGGGTAGTGCCGGGCCGCGTTCTCGAGCGCGCGCCGGATGACCTCGCGGGCCTCTTCCGCATGGAAACGCACCGCCGTCCCGTGGGGTAAGGGCGCATCCTCATCGGGGACGACGTCGGCTTCCGCCTCTCCCAGGAAGTGGGCCGGCGTGAGATCGACGCGCCAGCCGGCGGCCGAGCGCGTCCTCGACGCGATCGTGCAGCCGCGGCGCGCCAGGCTCAGGAAACCCATCCCCGCCGCGTCCTCGCGCCGCACCAGTTCCTCGTTCCAGCCGTTCTCGCCGAACGAGAGCAGCACGGCGGGGTCGGCGATCCCGGCCCCGTCGTCGGTGATGGTGACGGCCTGCGCGCCGGACGCCTCATGGGTGGCGACGCGGACGCGCGTCGCCACCGCGCGACGGCTGTTCTGCAGCGCCTCGGTGAAGACGTCGGCGAGGCCTGCCGTATACATCCTCGTGACGCGATGAAGAGCGCCCTCGTGGATACGGGCGCGGATCCGCCCGGGGGACGGCCCGGCATTTGGCGTTTGGTTCATGTCATGGACTCCATCGGTTGTGGAAACGAAAAAGCGCCCCGCAGCAAATGCCGCGGGGCGCCGTTCTGGACGTGTCTGCGGGTCAGTCCCCTCGGAGGAACTCCGGGATATCGCCGGCCTCGCCGTTCACGAGGCCGTCCGCCGAGTCGAATCCCTGCACGATCACCCTCGGACTCCCGTCCGCGGTGGGGACCGCGTTCATCGCGTCGACCGCCCGGGCGAGTTCCCCGCGCGCCGGGGCGTCGCCGGCGGCGGCATCGGGCGTCTCGCCATCATTGACGTCCTGTCCGGGTTCTCCGGACGACGGGTCGTCCTCCCCGGCCTCCTCCACCCGACCGGTGTCGAAAGGCGCGAAGCCGGGCGGCGCCCAGGCGAGTGCTGCGGCGTGCGCTCTTTCTTTCAGTCCTTCGGGCGGGTCGGCGGCGAAGGCCTCCTCCATCGCGCGGGCGAGGTCCGCCTTCTTGTACTTCGCCCGGGCGGAGGCCCAGACGGGCCCCAGCGTCGCGCGCGCAATGGCGAGGATGCGGTCCTTCGTGATGCGCGACCAGAACATGTCCGCCGACGGGCGCACGTGTTTCGCGAAGTCGATATCGAGCCTGGCGACCGTGGCCTCGAATTCGGGCCGGGCGTCCGGCTCGAAGGCGAGCTGTCCCTTGAGCGAGCGCGCGACCGCCGCCGCGTACAGGGCCTTTTTCTCCGCTTCGGGCAGCGCCCGCATCGCCGCGAAGGACTCGCCCTCGTCCTCGTTCTCCATCCAGTCCAGGGAGAGGACCGGACGTTCCGCCAGCATGGCCTCGCCGGGGCTCCATCCGGCGAAGTCCTCGTCGCTCATTCGCGACGTCGGCCTGTCGGCGGTCTCCTTGAAGGCGATGTCGAGCGCGCTGGCCCGGTAGCCTTCAAAGAATACCGCGCGCGCGAGCTGGAAGAGTGCGAGGTCGAAGGCCGCCTCGAAGTCCCCCGACAAATGCGCCTTGACGAGCGTCGTGCGGACGGCACGCAGATCATCGGCGAGGCCGATCCCGATCCCCGTCTCCTTGCGGACCTTCGCGCGTGGGTCGGGGGGCGCCGCGAGCGGCGCGTCCACGCGGCCCGGATCGGCGCCGTTCGCCTCGCCCGCGTTCGTGCGCCCGGGCATGTCCTCGGGCCTCACGAGGCCCTCGACGATCTTGAGCGCTCCGTCGTGGCCAACCGTCGCGATGCAGCCCGCCAGTTCGTAATCGCCCGGCCGGAACGCGGCCCGCGCGCTCACGGCCTCGTCGATCGAGCGCAGGCGCGCTTCGAGCGCTTCGGCCTCCTGGCCGAGCTCGTCCGTCCACTCGTCCTCGTCCGTGTTCACGAGTTCGTCGTGGCGGGCCCACAGCCTCTCCCGCTCGGCTTTCTCCTCATCGGTGGGAGCGCCCGGCTCGGGGCTTATGCGCCCGAAACCCGCGATGGCGCGCCAGTCGGCCGCGACCACCGCCGCGGCCCACTTCCAGCGCTTCTTCAATTCATCCGCCGCCGCACGGAGTTTTTCCGCCGCGAGCTCGTTCAGGAGAGCGGGGTCGTCGAACCATATTCCGCGGGCGTCCTCTTCCGCGAACAGATCGCGCGTGAGCGTACCCCCCGCCGCCTCGTAGGCCTCCATCCCGACGAAGCGCGCCACGGCCGATACGGCAGGGACGTTCTCCTCGGTCAGCAGGCGCCTCACCTGCCAGCCGCTCGGCCCGTAGCCCTGGTCCTTCACCCCCTCCCAGACCGCCATCTGCCGGGCGTGGTCGGTCGTGACCGTGAAGGCCTTGAGGGTATCGAGGTCCATCTCTTCGGCCCGGTAGGCGTCGAGCAGTTCGGGCGCGGCGGCGCCAAGACTCAGGCGCTGTTCGACCAGGCGCTCCGTCACGCCGAAGCGCGCCGCGATGGCGGATACGGATACCCCCGAACGGCTAAGCTTCGCGAACGCGACGACCTGGTCGGCGGGGTGCATGGCGACACGCACCACGTTCTCGGCAAGGGAGAGTTCGCCTGCGTTCTCCTCAGCCCCGATCACACGGCATGGCACGGGGTGATCCGCGTCGAGGGTGCCCTCTTCGGCCAGGGCCTTCATGGCGGCGAGGCGGCGTCCGCCGGCGACCACGGCGCAGCGCTCGATACCGTTTCCGCCGGGATGCTCTACCCTGACGATCAGGTTCTCCAGCAGGTCGTGGGCCGCGATGGAGGCCTTGAGCTCCGCGAAGGCGGCCGGGTCGGCCGGGGTCTTTCGTACGTTCTCCGGCGCGAGCTCCAGCCGGCTCAGCGGGATGGAACGGATGGTTGGCTCGGGATGCTTCATAGGAGTCTCCTTCCATGAATGGAATGGGAACGTAACGGGAATCCTCTCGGACCTTCCGAGATTACCCCCGCCCTCCCGCTTCGCTCGGCCTCTTGGTGGAGCGGGGCAAGGCCAAAGGGATATGCGCGGTGAGCCGGCTACTCGGGCTTGCCGGCGTTCGGGATTGGGTGAACTGCGCAGTGGAGATTCACGTCAAGCTTCATGGAGTACTCGGGGAAATATCCGGAGAAAACCTCCTTTTTTACCACTCCCCTGCGTAGCCGTTCGCAGGCACGGGCAGGAATGCGTGAAAAGCGTAGGCAATTAGCTATAAATAGATATTGATAAATTATTTCATTTATATATATTCATTCGCATGAGAACGCCTGCCCACCACAAAGACATGCCCCACGCCGACCAGCCAAGACGCTTCGTTGCGGTCTGGTGCGCGCGCCGCGGCCTCGCGCGTCCACGTGAACGCGAGCACCTCAGACGGCGCATGGGGGTATTTCGCGTTGCCGATGATGGCAGCACCCAAACGAGGCGACCTCGTCCTCTTCGACCCGCCCGAAGCCGCTGGTTCTTCGATTCCCTACATGAAGCGCGTCATCGGCCTGCCGGGAGACAGCGTGGCGGTGGACCCCGAGCGCCGCGTCTTCGTGCGGGGAGAATTCATCGGGATCGCCAAGCGGCGCGCGCTGAGCGGCCGCGCCCTGGAAGCGATAGCGCCCGGCGTCATCCCGCCCGGGAGCTACTACGTTCACGCGGAGCACCCAGACAGCCACGACAGCCGCTACCGGGAGGTTGGCCTGGTCCCGCGCGAGCGCATCCGGGGCCGCGCCCTTCCGCTTCCCGACGTCCCCTGGCTGGGGCTCGAAGGCCCCCTCGCGAAACCCGGGGAGGCGCGGCCATGAAGCGGCGTCCGTCCAGGAGACGCTTCGCTGCGGCGCTCGCCTGCGCCCTCGCTCTCGCGGCGGGAACGGCCGCGGCGAAGGATCTGGGCGTTCGCGGGGCAGTCTGGCGCATCGAAGAACCCGACCTGCTCACGGAGATCGAGAAGAGGCTCGCGTCAATGGAGACTTCGGGCGAACTCACGCGCATGAGGCGCGAAGCCGTGGAAAGCGCCTGGGCGCGGATCGAGGCGCCTCCACGCGTCGCGGGCATCGCGCCTGCGCGCGAACACGGAACCCGGCTTTTCGATCCATCGGTCATGATCGAGAGAGACGTCAGGACAGCCGGCGGGAAACTGATCGCGGCCCGGGGAACGCGGATCAATCCCCTCGAAAGACACCCCCTGACCCGCGCTCTCCTGTTCATCGACGGGACGCGCCCGGTCGAGGTCGACTGGGCGATTGCCCGTGAAAAACCCTCGGTCATCGTACTGCTCGCGGGCCGTCCGCTGGAGTTGATGAGAGCGCACGGGCGGGCGTTTTTCTTCGACCAGGGCGGGCGGCTCGCGAGGCGTTTCGGGTTGCGCGCCACGCCGTCGCTGCTCGAAGCCGAGGGGTCGTTTTTGCGGATCACGGAGGTGCCCCTCGAAGACGGACCCGAGAGCGAAGGAGATCGCCCATGAGGCGCCTGATTCTTG
>JAPOYD010000115.1:18978-63946 GCA_026706735.1 Nitrospinota bacterium
TGATTCTTGCCATTTCAATCATCCTTCTCTTCTGCGTCCTCACGACAAGGAGCGTCTCCGCGCAGTCGTGCACGGGTCGTTTCGTGAACCCCGTGACGGACGTGTGCTGGGAGTGTTTGTTCCCGATATCGATAGGACCTATCCGGATCGGCGCGGCCGGCGGCGCGCCGGACACGCCCAACCCGGGGTCCCCGATCTGCTTCTGCGGGAGTCCCATCCCACGGATTGGCCTCTCGCTGGGCGTCTGGGAACCCGCGCGGCTGATCGACGCGAGCCGCGCGCCCTGGTGTTTCCCGAACCTGGGGGGCCTCACCATCGACGGGGGGCTTCCCGCTGGACGCGGGCGCACGGGCGCATCCGGCGGTGACGGCGCTCAGGGCTCCACCTGGCACGTCCACTACTACGTGTATCCGCTGCTCTCGTGGATAGGAACGCTGCTGGACCTCGGCTGCCTCGAAGGGGGCGGACTCGACATCGCCTGGATATCGGAACTCGATCCGACCTGGCGCGACGACGAGCTGTCGTTCCTGCTGAACCCCGAAGCCGCGCTCTTCGGCGACCTGCCGGCCCAGGCGGCGTGCGCCGCGGACTGCGCGGCGGCGTCTGCGGGACTCCCGCTCGATCCGTTGTATTGGTGCGCGGGCTGTCAGGGCTCGATGTATCCCCTGACCGGGAACGTGGGCGCCCACGTGGGCGGCGTGCAGGCGTCGCTGCTCGCCGCGCAGCGGCTCGTCTTCCGCCTGCACCGGACCCTGCTTGCCTGGGGAACGTCGGGCTCGGCGGCGCTGTGCGGCCGCTATCCCATGCCGATCATGAAGAAATCACAGTACCGCTGGCAGATGACGCAGCCGGTTCCCGCCACATCGGCGCTCACCGGGTGCAACCCCACGGGCCGCTCCACCGTGCTTTGGGAGTCGCTCCGCGAGCTTCCCGTCGCGGGGGAGAATTTCGGGTACCTGCTCTGGCGCAAGCGCAACTGCTGTCTCCTCTAAGGAACGTAATATGGGCAAATATTCAATTCATCAAACCATAACCGTAGCCCTGGCCTTGCTTTCCTGCGCCCTCTTTTATTTGGTGTGGGCCGCTCCGGCCGACTCACAGGAGAAGCCCTCGGAGGCGGCGAAAGAGATCGTGGATCACGTCCTCGGGAATAAAGAGAAATCCCCACCAGAGGACCTCGGCGCCTGGTCGCGTTCGGTACTGGAGCGAGCGCTCGGTCGCGCCGGAAAAATCGCTCCCGAAACCCCTACCCCCCTCCCGGCCGAGGATCAGGCCGGCCGCCTGGCGGGCAGGCTCTCCGAACCTCCACGAGGGCCCGAGATCATCGTCTTCATGAGTCAGTCCGTCCCTGGCACGAGCCTGCGGCAGTGGAGCCGGGAGGCGGCGCGGATCGGCGCGCCGCTGGTGCTGCGAGGAGTCGGACCCCAGGGACTCAGGGCCACGGTGAAGCGCGTCGGCGTGCATCTCGCCGAAGGCGCGGGCGCCGCGATCGACCCGCGCCTTTTCCGGCTCTTCGAGGTCAATGCGGTCCCGGCCGTAGCGGTCGTCCCGGGCGGTGTCCCGCCTTGTGAGAGCCGGGGTTGTTCGGCGGACCCCGCACCGGCCCACGATCTTGTCAGGGGAAACATCGGTCTCGAAGCCGCACTCCGGATCGTCGCCCACGAAGGCGGGCCGGGACGCGGGACGGCGCGGCGTCATCTCGGGAAACTCAGGGGGGAACACCCATGAACCGGAATTTATGGCTGAGAACGATCATCTTTTTTCTCTTCGCGCACTTAAGCATCACCAACGCCTTGGCCGAAGACCCCAGGGCGGCCGCCCGCGCGATGGGCGGCGCGGGACGATCGGCCGCCGCCGCCGTCGCGCGGGACCCCGCTTCGGCATCCGGGGTTCCGGGCTACGCGGGAACGGACCGGCCCGAGCGGAACCTGGGTGCGGCCGATCTGGGAAACGCCGCTGCCCGTGCGCTCGCCGATCCCGGAGACCCCGGTGGACGCGCAGGGCGCGCCGTGATCGAGGGGACGACCGCGCGCCCCGAAGCATCGGTCGGGACGAACGATCCGATACCTGTGCGCGGCGAGGAGATACAGGGCGATCCCGGCGCTCCTCGCTTCGGCGCCTCGGGCCTGGCGTCGGGGTCCGTGACAGATTGCGGCGCGGGACTCGATCAGGCCGAATCGGGCGGCGCCTGCGGCTCTGTCGCCTGGTGCGTGGGAGCGGACTGCGAAACCACCAGTTCACAGGCCAATACCGGCTTCGTCGACGCTGCGGCCAAGCTCAACATGGTGCTGGAGCTCGGCGGCGAGGAGTTCGACCGCGGGAGCTCGAGGTTTTTCAGGGGCGAGCGCAGATCGTGCCGGATCAGGTGGGGCGGACTGGCGAACTGCTGCAAGAACTCGGGCCTTCTCATCGGTCTCGGCAATTGCACGGAGTCCGAGCGCCTCCTGGCGCAGGAGCGCCACGCCGGGAAAACGCATTACCTGGGCACGCGTTGCGCGAAGCGCGTATTCGGCGTCTGCGTCCGCCGTGAACGGGTCTGGTGCGTCTTCGGCTCCAAGCTCGGCCGCATCCTTCAGGAGGCGGCGCGGTCGCAGCTCGGCATCGGCTGGGGCAGCTGCCGCGGCTTCACCGTCTCGGAGATGGAACGGATCGACTTCGAGGCCGTGGATTTGTCGGAGTTCACCGAAAACCTCATGGACGGCTCGCACGAACCATCCATCGCGCTCCCCGACTCCGGGGATACCGGCACCGTGATGAGGGAGCGGATCCGCGATTTCTATACGAGGAACGAGTGAGGGGAGACCATGACAACCACATACGCATTCATTTTCGCCGGCCTTTTCTCGATACTATCGGCCCCACAGGCCGAAGCGCGGGAATGGCGCTCCTGGTGTGGTGCTGAGGCGTCTTCCCCCCTCGGCTGGCATTTTTATTGCGACCGTGATGAACAAAAGGAAGAGGCACCGCGAACCGGGCAGGAGTCTCCTCCCCCAAGCGCCACCGAGCTCATCGAGACAATGCGCAAGGCGCTCGAAGACGCCCGCGCGCAAGCGATTCTGGAGCCGACTCCGGAGAACGTCACGTCCTACCTCCGCCTCCAGCAGAAGGCGCTGCAAAGCGCGGCGAACTTCTCGGACGCCTTCCGCCGCGCGGTCTGGGCGAATCCGGCTCTCGACTACACCCTGAAACGCCCGGTGGGCGCGCTCGCCAAGAGGCTATGGTCGGAAGAACGCCGGGCGGAGCGCGAGGGCGTCCTGCAAGGACTCGGCGAGCGCTACGGCCTGATCTACCTGGGCTCGGAGCGGTGTCCCGGCTGCCGCGTCTTCGGGCCCCTCCTTCGCGCCTTCGCGCTCCGCCACGGTATCGAGGTGCTCGCGGTCTCGATGACCGGCGGGCCGCTCGAAGGCTGGCCCGACGCCGTGCCCGATCAGGGACGCGCCGCGCGGCTGGGCATAAAGGCCCGTGTCCTGCCGGCCGTCGTCCTCTACGACACGCGGACCCGCCGGGCAATTCCGGTCTCGTACGGCGTCGTCGCCGAGGACCAGCTGGCCGAGCGCATCTTCGCCCTCACCGCCAGGGAGGTCGGTAGTGACTACTAGACGAATGACAATCATCCGAAAAATCCCGGGGCTCGCCCTGGTCCTCGCCCTCCTCATCGCCGCCCCCGCGCGCGCGGACGTCCTCTCCGAGATGGAGAGCTTCTGGCGGGGCGCGGCGGTGAACACCACCGGGCCCACGGCCTTCCAGGGCCAGGCGTCGGGCCACTGGACGCTCGGCAATTTGTACCTGCGCGCGCCGGTGCGGTCCGAATCGATCGCCACGGTGAGCCTGCCCTCCTGGCGGGCCGGCTGCGGCGGCATCGACGCTTTCGCAGGAGCATTTTCCTTCATCGATTCCGACCAGATGATCGCCTTCGCCCGCGCCGTGGCGCAAAACGCCGCGGGCTTCGCCTTCGAACTCGCGCTGGAGACCATCTCGCCCGTGATCGCCGAGACCATGTCGAAACTCCGCGCCCTGGCCCAGTGGGTGAACAACCAGAACCTGAACTCCTGCGAGACGGCCCAGGCCCTGGTCGGCGCTGTCTGGTCGAAGAACGACCGCGCGAGCGCCGCGATATGCGCTGCGATCGGGACGCGGCAGGGGATTTTTTCGGACTACGCCGCCGCGCGCCACGGCTGCGGGGCGGACGGGAAACGCAATTCGACCCTGGCGGCCGCAACGGGGCCTTTGAAAGAACAGGCGCCCGTCAACGTGAACTACGCCTGGCGCGCGGTCAGGGCCTCGGGCTTCCTGGCCTCGGACCGCGACCTCGGCGAATTCGCGATGTCCGTATCCGGCTCCATCATCGTGACCGCACCTGTTTCGGATTCGGACCCTTCCGGTCCCCGGGTGCGCATCCTGGAGCCGCTTGCGCTCGACCGCCGCGTGACCGAGGTCCTCATGGAAGGGGGCGGCGATCTGCCGGTCTACCGCTGCGACACTCCCGTCGAGTGCCTCAACCCCACGCTCGGGCGCCTCGCGGTGCCGGCCGCGCGAGGCTTCCGGAACCGGGTCGCGGAACTGCTCCGCCGTCTGGTCGACGCGGTGCGGACGGACACGGCGCCTCCGGCCGATGCCCTGGGACTCGTCAACCTCACGACGCTGCCGGTCTACCGGCTCGTGAACGCGGCCGCCGCCTACCGCGGCTCCGTGGTGGAACAGGAGGTGGACGCCCTTGCCGAAGCCGTGGCGCTCGACGTGCTCCAGGTCTGGATATCGGATATTCACCGCACGATCGAGGAGCGCGCCGGTTCCATGGGCGTCGCGGACGGCGAGCGTCTCACGCGCTGGCGCGAGGGACTGCGCCGGAACCGGGCCGCCCTCGCACGCCACCGCGGCGAGGGCCTCGAACGATTCAACACCGCCCTCGCGGTGGTCGAAAAACTCCGTCTCATCGAAACCGAACTCAGCGGTGCGCTCTCGGCGGATCTCAGAGCTGCGCTCGCCTTCTCGCGCGGCGCAGCGGGCTCACGATAGCGAGGGCAAGAGAGACCATTCATGTATGAAATCTTCACGCTTGGCGGCGGGACCTACCTGGTCGACCTCCTGAACGCCGTCGCCGCCATAACGGGAGGCGGCGCCTTCGTGACGCTGGCCCAGATCGCGGGCGCCGCGGGACTCGCATGGGCGCTGTTCCGAACCGCATTCGGCGGGTCGTGGAAGGACAACGCGAAGTGGCTGCTGCTGTTCGTCTGCGTCTGGGGCGCGCTGGTGGTACCGAAAGGAACGGTGCGGGTGGTGGACCGGCTCGATCCCGCCCTCGCGCCGGCGGTCGTGGCGAACGTTCCTTTGGGACTTGCGCTTTTCGCCTCGCTCACGAGCCGGGTGGGGGACGGGCTCACGCGCCTGACCGAGCAGGCCTTCGCCCTCCCGGCCGACCTCGCCTACCGCCGGCACGGGCTTATTTTCGGTTCCAGGCTCGCGGCCGCCGTGACGAGGATGGAGGTGACCGACGCCGTCTTTGGAAGGAATCTCCGGGCCTACGCGCGGCAGTGCGTGTTCCACGCCCTGCTCCTGGGCCACATATCGGCGGATGACCTGAGGGAGAGCACGGACCTCTGGGCGCTCGTTACCGCTTCTGGTTCGCCCTCGGCGGGCGCCTCGCCCGCGCGCATGGTGGAATACGTGACCCGTGGCGTGACCTCGGGCACGGGCGCCACGACGCTGGACCGGGAGATCGTGACCTGCGCCACGGCCGCATCGCGCCTGAACGTCCTCTGGGGGGCCGAGATCACGCGCGCGACGGGCGTCTTCGGGATGCGGCTCTTCCCGGGCGCCGCGAGCGAGGCGCTGGCGCGGGCCGAACTCATGGCGGCGCTCCCGGCCGCGCACGACTACCTGATCGGGGCCTCCAGAAGTGCTGCCGAGGTTCTGCGCCAGCAGATGGTGCTGAACGCCGTTCACGACGCGGGCGAGCAGTGGAGCGCGGAAGCGGGGAACGCCGCGGCGCTGAGGGCCTACACCGAGGCGCGCGCGGAGGCCCAGACCGTATCGGCCTACCGGGCCATCGGCAGGCAGGCGGAGACCTGGGTGCCGATGCTCAGGGTCGTTTTCGAGTGCCTCTATGTGGGGGCGTTCCCCATGGCGGTACTGTTGATGCTGACGCCTGCGGGCGGGGCGATATTCCGCTCCTACTTCTCGGGCCTCGTCTGGCTCCAGAGCTGGGGGCCGCTCTACGCGATCCTCCACCGGGTCGCCATGGGCGAAGCGGCGGCGCGCATGAGCGCGGGCGCGCTCATGCCGGGAGGCGACGTCGGGGTATCGCTCATCGCCCAGGCCGGGATCCGGGCCGTGGCCGCCGACGTGGCGGTGATGTCGGGCTACCTCTCCATGTCGGTGCCATTCCTCGCCGCCGCCCTCGCCTACGGGGTGGGCCGCGCGACCTCGCTCGCCACTTCGGTCCTCTCGGTCGGACAGGACGCCGCCTCCTCGGCCGCGCAGGAGGGCGCGACGGGCAACATCTCGCTCGGAAACACCGGCGTCGACACGCACCGCTTCGCGACGGCCGAGGGATACAGGCTCCAGACCTCGCCGCACGTCGATACGGGCCGCTACACGGGCTTCGCACCGGGCGGCGCCGCCTACACGGTGACCGGAGAGGGCGCCGCCGTGATGGACGCAGGTTCCGCCACGAGCCGGATTCCGGCGGCGGGCGTCCGGCTCTCCGAATCCCTGGCGGAGAGCCATGAGGTCCGGGCGGGCGCGGCCGTCGAGCAGGCGCATCACTGGTCGGCCGAGGCCGTCGCGGCCAGAACCGCCGCCGCGACCGATTCGGCGGCTATGGTCGAGCGTTTTTCCCGTGACGTGCGGAGCGGCCTCACGCACGCGCGGGGGGTGACGGAGAGCGAGAACCGGGGCGCGCAGAGTCTCGAATCCCACCTCGAAAAACTCTCCCAAGCCGGCGGCATCACGAAGGAGCAGGCCGCCGTCCTCACGGGCGAGGCCAGGATGGGCGGGGGGTTCGACTTCATCGTCAGGTTCGGGGCGGACGGCTCGGCGAGCTGGCGGGGACAGACCATCGGTCGCGAGGCATGGAACCGGATGACCGACTACGCGGGCCAGCATGGGTTGCTCGACCTGTGGTCGCGTGTGTCGGACGCGTCGAGGCGCTACGCGACGGCGTCGGGCGAGAGCGAAATGAGGAGCCTGGATGAGAGTTTCGGGGCGAACTTGACGCGAATGCGCCGCTTCTCCGAGCAGGAGGCGGCGAGCAGGCGCGAGGCCGAGAACTGGTCGAGCCAGGCGGCGGAGGTGCGCGGCAACTCCCGTGCCGTCGAGAGCGAACTCGGCCAGCCCTTCTTCGAGTGGCTGAGCGCGAGACAGGGCGCCGACGGGCGCGAGATCGGCGCGGCCGGCGCCATGCGCCTGGCTTCGCCCCGGTCGGCCGAGGACGCGGAAGTGCTCAGGACTCACGCCGCCGCCTTCATCGCCGAGCGTTTCCCGGCGGGTGGAGGGCCTGACCCGGCGCCGGGTCGAGCGGAGTTCGATCATGCGAGGGAAGGATTGCGCAAAGCGGCCGGGACGGACGGGGCGTGGAATGACTGGTCGTCATCGGTGCGCGAAAGGGCAAGCGGCGCAGGGGCGCCGGGGACGAGGGATGTCGGTGAACGGGCGGAACGAGGCCGCGCGGAGATCGAGACCGAACTCGATATCCGCGAAGCCGGACGGGCGGCCCGCAGGGGAGTGACAGGGGAGCGAATCGGGGAAGGGCGCCCTGAAATCGCGGCCGAGACCGACAAATCCTTCGGGGAACATGTTGCGGGAGAGGTCCCGCTCGTCGGCGAATGGCTGGGCGGGAAACTCTACGGCACGGCGCGGAACGCGGCGCCCGGAGGGGATGAGAAGAAGAAAGAGAATCAAAGCGGAGGCGGGAGCGGGTTTTCAGGCGATCAGGTGATGGGTCCGTGACCGGGATAGTCGTCATGAACGTGGAGTTCTCTTTCCTCGTCGTCCCGGCGCCAGGCGTAGCGGCCTGTGCGGGTGGCCCAGTCGAAGCGGTCGCCATCCCCTTCGGGGAGCTCGTAGCCGGTGAAAGCGGAACAATCCCCCTGGAACGCCCGCCACACTGCGCCCGCGAGCGCCGTGAGAAAGGTCCAGAGCACGGCCCAGAACCAGACGGTGAACAAAAGGCGGGCGCCGCTCCCGCTCACAAGGACGTACAGGGTGAAGAGAAGCGCCAGGGCGGGTCCGCCGAGGACGATTGCCCGTGCCGCCTTGGATGGGTTTCGTTTCGTCATGGGTCGTTCCTCCCGGATCGGGTGTCAATGGACAGCGGGCGCGTACTCCCTCTCCGTTCCGCTCCCGCGCTCTACGCTCCCCCTCCTCGACCTCGCATCCGGGGCATTGCGAGGGCAGGACGCCCGCAGCACCACCATGCAGACAATATTAAAAAGGAGAGTCGGATGACCTTCGGAAACGCCACCCTGCGCGGCGGCCAGACGCTGCTTCACGACGCCCGGATGTGGGGCCAGCTCTTCCGCTGGGGGATTTTAGGGCTTGTGCTTGCGATTGTACTCACCCCGGCTATAGGCCTCTTCACGACGACGAGTGCGCATGAATGGCGCGTCATTGGCCTGGGCACACTCGCCGAGTTCAAACTCGGCCTGAAATACGACCCTGATTCGCGCCAGACGTACGAGTGGCGTGCGGGCGAGCGGACGCTGGAGCGGATATCTCTCATCGCAAGTGATCCCAGGATCGAGCGGATCAGGAGACGCATGCTCGATACCGTCCATAAAAAGGCCTGGGTGGGCCTCTGGATCGGGTTGGGCGGCGTGGCCCTGTTCGTGCTCATCTTCTGGTTCCTGGGCCGGCGCATGGCCCGCGCGTACAGGGTACGGGGCGCCGAGATGACCTCGGCCCAGGCGCTCGCAAGACGCGTTACGCCTCTCTTCTTCCGCCTGGCGGGAAGATTCTTTCCTGCCGCGCGCAAGTCCAAACCCCGTATTGCGGGCGTCCCCTGGCCCGAGCGCGCCGAGACGCAGCACACCATCGTCTCGGGAACCACGGGTTCGGGCAAGACCGTCCTGATCTCGGACTTGGTATCCCAGATTCGCGAACGGGGCGAGCGCTGCATCCTCTATGACAAGATGGGAAGCTACACGCGGGCGTTTTTGGACCCCACCCGCGACGTCCTGATGAATCCGCTCGACGCCCGGGCGCCGCGCTGGTCCCCCTTCCTGGAAGCCAGGACGCCCAGGGACTTCGACACGATGGCGGCCGCCCTCATCCCCCAGCAGAAGGACACGGTGGACCCCTTCTGGGTCACGGCCGCGCGCCAGCTGTTCGCGAACGGCGCGGGCGTCCTCTGGAAGCGCGGCGTCACTAAAAACAGCGTACTGGTCGAACACCTGCTCAAGACCGAACTCACCTCCCTGGCCGAAGCCATGGAGGGCACGGTGGCGCAGTCCATCGTGGACCCCGAAAACCCCAAGACCGCGCTCTCGGTGCGGGCCATGCTGACCGCTTACCTGGGCGCGCTCGAATGCCTGCCCGATACGGGTGTGCCCTTCTCGATCCGGGAGTGGGTGGAGCGCGAGGACGAAACCGGCTTCCTGTTCCTGACCTCGCGCGGGGATCAGCACGCGAGCCTGAGAGGCCTCATCTCGACCTGGCTCGAAATCGCGGTGAACGCGCTCTTGTCCTTGGGCCGGGATGACGCGCGCAGGGTATGGATTGTGCTCGACGAGCTTCCCACCCTCCACCAGGTGCCGAGCCTGCAACCCGGGCTCGCGGAATCCCGCCAGTTCGGGGGGTGTTTCGTGCTGGGGGTCCAGGTGATATCCGCCCTGCGCGACCTCTACGGGCGAAACGGTGCTGAGACCGTGTCGGGCCTGTGCGGCACCCGGGTGGTGCTGGCCGCACCCGACCAGGAGACGGCGCGCTGGTCGGCCGAGAGCCTCGGGCGCGGCGAGGTCACCGAATACGCGGAGGGCTTGAGTTACGGCGCGAGCGCGATGAGAGACGGCGTCTCGCTCACCCAGCGCCGGGAGATGCGCCCCCTGGCCCTGCCTTCCGAGATCATGCGCCTGGAAAACCTCAACGGCTACCTCAAGTTCCCCGGTCCCTGGCCCGTCGCCCGGATCCGGCTTGACTACGTAGAAAGACCGAAAGCCGCCGAGAGTTTCGTTCCGCGTGAAAACGCGCCGCTCACCGAGGAGGCGGAAGACGCCGAGTTCGGGCCGCAAGAACCCTTGGTCGATACTCCGGGTGATGAGGCTCGTGCGTCCGGCAAGCACGTGCCCGGCGAGAGCGATGTCGCTGTACCCAGGGAACCGCAGCCGGAAAACCTGAGGAGCTACTGATATGGTCGCATCGATCGGCGCCCTCGTCGCGCCCGCGCAGTGCATCGCCTACTTCGAGCGCGACGACTACTACACGAAGGAAGACCCGAACCACCGGGAGTCGAGCATCTGGCGCGGCAGGGGTGCTGAGGACCTGGGACTCACGGGCCCGGTGGATCCCGATACCCTCCGTACGGTGCTCGAGGGCGTGGTGCCCGACGGTTCGGGGCGCAGGCTCGGACGCCCGGGCAAGGACGGGTCGTTCCACCACCGTCCCGGCCGCGACTTGACCCTCTCGGCGCCCAAGTCCGTCTCGCTGCTGGCCTACCTCGGCGGCGACGCGCGCGCGATGTGGGCCCACGAGGTGGCCGTGAAGCGCACCCTCGACTGGGTGGAGCGCAACGCCGCCGAGACCAGGATGAGCGAGCCCGGTACCGGACAGATAGTCCGTGTCGGAGACCAGAAGTGCGTCATCGCGGCCTTCCGGCACGACACCTCGCGCAACATGGACCCCCTGCTCCACACGCACGCGGTGATCGCCAACATGGTGCGGGGGACGGACGGCAAGTGGCGCACGATGTCCAACGAGAAGCTCTATGCGCAGAAGATGCTGATCGGCGCCCTCTACCGGGCCGAACTCGCCCGGGGCCTCGAAAGCTTCGGCTATCGGCTCGAGAAGACCCACGCCGACGGGCGCTTCGAGATCGCGGGCGTTTCGCGCGAGGTGATCGAGGCGTTCTCGACCCGGCGGGCGGAGATCGAGAAGGCGATGGAAGAACGCGGCCTGGGGGAGACAGCGGGGAACCAGCGCGCGGCCCAGCGGGTCACGCTCATGACGAGGGACCCCAAGCGCGAAGCCGACAAGGGGACGCTCATGGCCGCCTGGGAGAAGCAGGCGAAGGAGGTGAACTTCGACGCCGCCGCCCTCAAGGCGCAGGCGAGGGCGAGGGGCGCTCTGCCCAGGGAAGTCGAACCCGCCGGCGAAGCCGTGGAATGGGCCGTGGCGCACCTGTCGGAACGGGAGGCGGTCTTCGACCGCGCGGCCCTCCTCGCGGGAGCGCTCGCCTGGCGGCCCGGCGCCGTGTCGATGGCGGGTGCGGAGCGCGAGGTGGCCAGGCTCGAAAAAACGGGCGTCCTGCACGCGGCGGACCTCCCCGGAGTGAAGGAGGTGCTCACGACGGAGAAGGCCGTAGCCGAGGAGCGCGAGACAATCGCCCTGGTAGAGACAGGACGCGGACGGGGCGCCCCCGCCATGCGCGGCCACGCCGTGGACAAGGCGCTCAGGAACGGCCCGCTGACCCACGGCCAGCGCGAGGCCGTCAAGCTGATCCTCACGGACTCCGACCGCGTGGTCGGCGTGCAGGGCTACGCGGGTACCGGCAAGACGAAGATGTTGAAGCGCGCCCGCGCGCTTCTCGAGAAGCACGGCTACGACGTGAAGGGTTTGGCGCCCTCGGCCTCCGCCGCGCGGACACTCGAAGCGGAAGCGGGGATCGAGAGCCAGACGCTCCAGGGCTTCCTCGCGCGAAACGCGGACGTCGCCCAGGGCCGCCTCACGAGGAAAGTCCAAAAACAGTTGCGCGCGGGCTACAGGAAGACCGCCCTCGTCGTGGACGAGGGATCCCTGGCTTCCACGCGCGAGGTGCGCGAACTGCTCCGCATCTCGGAGGTCCTGCGCCTGCCCCGGGTCGTGCTCGTGGGCGATGCGAAACAGTTAGGCGCCGTCGACGCCGGCAAGCCATTCGCGCAGCTGCAGGCCGCTGGCATGAAGACGGCCGTGATGGAGGAGATCATGCGCCAGCGCGACCAGGATCTCAAAGCCGCCGTCGAGGCCACGCTCGCGGGCGACGTCAGGCGCGCCTTCGAGAAGTTGGGTTCCAACGTCGCTGAAGTGAAACCCGACAACCTGGCGGGCGCCGCCGCCGCGCGCTGGCTGGCGCTCCCGCCCGAGGCGCGCGCGAACGCCGGGCTCATGGCGCCGAGCCACGCGATCCGCGAGAAGATCAACGCCATCGTCCGCGAACGCCTGGTCAGGGACGGCGTCGTACGCGGCCCGGCTTTCCTCACGGAACGCCTCGTCTCGCGCGGCTACACCAACCCCCAGAAATCGCTCGCCGCGAACTATTCACCCGGCGACGTCGTCGCCTTCCACCGCCCCTACAAGCGCATCGGCGTCGCGAAGGGGGACGAGCTGCGCGTGGCGGGCGTCGACCATGCGAACGACGCCGTCATCCTGCAAGGGAAGGATGGACGGGAAATCCGCTGGGAACCGAGCCGTCTGGCGGCGCGTACCGGCGGGGTCGAGGTATACCGCGTCGAGCATATGGAATTGCGTCAAGGCGACAAGGTCCGCTGGACCCGGAACGACCCGGACCTCGGCCTCATGAACAGCCAGGCCGCCGAGGTGACAAACGTCAGGGACAAGCGCGTCACATTCCGCATCGAGGACGGGAGGATCCTCGACATGACGAGCGCCGATCCCCAGCTTCGCCACGTCGACCGCGCATGGGCCTCGACCGTCCACGCCTTCCAGGGCCGGACGGTCGATACCGTCATCGCCGCCATGGAGGCCAACCACCCCGACCTCACCAACCAGAAGACGCTCTACGTCGAGATCAGCCGCGCCCGGGACCGGGCGGAACTCGTGACCGACGACGCGAGAGCGCTGCGCGAGCGGCTCGAAGCCGCGACGGGCGAGCGCATCGCGGCCCTGGAGGCGTTCGGAGCGGGCAAGGCGGAGAGCACCGGGACGGAGAGGTCGAAGGAAGCGCTGCATCCGGGTGAAGAGCGGACGCCGGTGAAGGAGAGGACGCGTTTCGATCGCCTGATCGAAATATAAAAACATCGCACGGGAGTTCCGCCCGGCGCCCTACAACGGGTCTTCAGCGATGCTCGCAGCGACCCGCTCGGCCGCTTCCTGCGCCGAGTCGCGCGCGAGGTGCGCGTAGCGCGCCATCGTTTCCATCTTGCCGTGGCCCGGGAGCCTGCAAATCATGGGGTTGCTGAAAAGTCCCCTGTTCAGAGGGCGCTCTTCTCGACTGGAAAAGCAACCCCCCTGAAAAACGGGGACAGGGGGGTTCAACAGCGCCGATGGGGTGCAATCTTTCGTGAAAGCGGATTTTTCGTGTGATAGGTTTTGACTCGTGGTGATGATTGGAACCGCCAAACCGCAATGTGGCATGCGAATGAATTCCAAGCTTTACATAGCGGACGAGGAGAGGACCCGTGGGAAAAATGCCAAAGTACGAGATGGACGAGGTTTTAACGAAAATTATGAGGCAGTTCTGGCGGCATGGCTATTCGGCGACGTCGATTCGGGATCTCGAGGAGGCGACGGGTCTCTTTCGAGGTAGTTTATACCACGCATTCGGCGACAAGCGTGAGATGTTCTTCCGGGCGCTCCGCCATTATGACCGCCTCCATCGCGCAGAGCCGATTGCAGAACTCGAAAAGGACGACTCGCCGCGCGGGGCGGTGCTGGCCGTTTTCGACGCTGCCGCCTCCGCCGCGCTGGAAGGTGGTTCGCGAGAGGGCTGTTTCGAAGTGAACGCCGCCCTGGAGCTTGGTGCGCACGATGAGGAGGTGGCTTCTTTGGTTGCCGACGCCTTCGCCGGCATGGCGAAGTTCTTTTGCGCTTCCATCGAGCGGGGCCAGGCTTGTGGAGAGATTTCCCCCAAAGTCGATCCGAAGCAGACGGCGAAGTCCCTGCTCGGTCTGTTTCTCGGCCTCAGGGTGCTGGCGTGCGTCTCACCCGATGAGAGCTTTCTGGAATCCGTCGTGGGGCAGGCCGAGGCCCTGTTGCCCTCGCCTGCCCAGGATTCGGAAAAGAGTCTTCAACAAACCCGTTAGCGCCGGATGCGGACGTTGCTGGTTTGGTCCTTCTCGACCCCGGAGCCGGTGAATCAAGGGAATTTCACCCCGGCCCCGTTCACCGCATCCCTGAAGTTTCGTCCCGCCTTGAAACTCACGACCCTGCGAGCGCTGATGGGCGCTTCCAGGCCCGTCTTCGGGTTGCGCCCCACGCGGGCGTTCTTATCCCTCACACTGAAGGAGCCGAAACGCCTCAGTATGACGGACTCGCCCCTCGTGGGGGGTTCCCTGCCGGCGGCGATGACGGCATCGAGGGCTTCTTCGGCGTTCACCGTGCTGAGGCCCGTATCCTCGGGGACGAGGCTGATGATGTCGATCTTCGTCAAGGGACTTCTCCCGCGCATCTTCCGGGTGAAGGACCTGAGATGAATGATTCGTATAACCCGTTGAATGGAACGGAATTTATCATCGGCCCCGGGCACGGGCAACCACCTGAAAACCACCCGCGGCCCGAAGGATCGAGGAACTCTCCTTGCCGGCGCGCGTCTGCTGCGGCCCTACAGCAGGTCCGCCGCGATGCTCGCGGCGACCCGCTCGGCGGACTCGCGCACCGAATCGCGCGCGAGATGCGCATAGCGCGAGGTGGTCTCGATCCGCGCGTGGCCCAAGAGCTTCCCGATCATGGGGAGCCCCTCGCCGAGCGCGAGAGCACGCGATGCGAACGAATGGCGCAGGTCATGGAGGCGCACGCCTTCGAGCCCCGCGCGCGTACGGACGGACTGCCAGGCGTCATCGAGCTTCCTGAGGTGCGCCCCCGGTTTCCTGCCAGGGAGCACCCAGGGATTGCCGGGCAAACGTGGCAGGCCCGCGAGGAGCTTCACCGCGGGTTCCGAGAGCGAAACGACCCGCGCGCCCGTCTTGGAGTCCGCGAGCCTCAGTTCCGCCGCCTCCAACGCCACTTCCTCCCAGCGCAGAGAGAGGATCTCCGACTTCCTGCACCCGGTCAGTATCAGGAGACGGATGGCGGCCACCGCGCTCGACGACGCGCGGCCCTCCGTCTCGACCTCATCCAGCGCGCGCCCCAGGCGGTCCAGTTCTGCCTCGGTGAGGAACCGCTCTCGCCGGCGCCCGGGGTATTCGGCGATGGCGCGGCAGGGGTTCGATAATCCGTCAGGCACCAGTTCCCAGTCCTCAGCCAGTTTGTACATCGCGGACAGCGCCCGGACGGCCTGGTTCGCGGCCGCGGGCGTCTCATGGAGTCTTTGATGCAATCCCACGACGTGGGTGGGCCCGACCGCAATGAGCGGCATCTTTCCCAGCGCCGGCACGATGTGCCTGCGGACCACAGAGCGGACCGTCTTCACGGTGCGCGGCTTGCACCGCACGGAGACGTATTCCGTGAGATAACGCTCGGCGAGCTCGGCCACCGTGGGACCGCCAGCAGGCTTCATCGGCTTGGGCACGGCTTCCTCGCCCGCCTTGATTCGCGCGATGACGAGCGCCGCGCGCTTGCGGGCCTGATCGGCATGGATCACGCCGTGGCGGCCCACCGCCACCCGTTTGGGTCCTTGGGGTCCCCGCGCCTGGGCGACGTAGACCTTCCCGCCCGTGGGGTAGACCCTGACGCCGAAGCCAGTGAGATCGCGGTCCCAGAACACGGTGTCTTTTTCGACCGTGAGTTTCGCGACCGCGCGGTTCGAAAGCGTTTTGATTTTGGGCTGCATCGTTTCCCCTCTACTTCCCTCGGCTCTTGACGTGGACGCCGATGCTCTCCCCCACACGGGCGGCCGCTGCCTTCTCAGCGTCCCGCATCAGGTGCGCATAGCGCGCCGTGCTCACCACGTGGCGGTGGCCGAGCAGCCTGCCGATCGCGGAGAGACTCTCGCCCAGCGCCAGCGCCCGCGAGGCGTAGCTATGCCTCAGGTCATGGATCCGCACGTCGTCCAGCCCCGCCCGCTCCCTCACGGCCTCCCAGTAGTAGGAGAGGCTCCCCAGGCGGCCCTTCCCGTTCCCTGCGGGGAACACCCAGGTGTCGTCCGGCGAGCGGGGGATAGCGTCCAGCACGCTCAGTACGGGTTTGGTCAGGGGAACCATGCGCGGACCCGCCTTGGCTTCCTTAAGCCTGATCTCCCCCGTCGTGCGGTCCACGTCGTCCCAGTGCAAGTCCAGGATCTCGCTCCGCCTGCACCCGGTAAGCGCCAGAAGCCTGATCGCCGCCACCGCAGGCGCCCACGTCCTCCCCGCCTCCTCCAGGTCACTCAGCGCCCGGCCCAGGCGGCGGAATTCCTCTTGCGTCAGGAACCGCTCCCGCTTGCGCGTCCGGTAGCGGCGCAGCCCCCGGCACGGGTTGCTCCCGGCAGAAACCAGGCCCCACGCCTCGGCCATCCTGAACATCTTGGAGAGCAGTCCCAGGGCCGCGTTGGCCGTGACGGGCGTCTCACGGAGGCCGTGATGGAGTGCGGCGACCTCCGCCCGGCCGACTTCTTCGAGCGCCATCCCGCCAAGCGCCGGCTCGACGTGGTTCCCGAGCAGGGAGCGGTACGACCTTGTGGTATCGGGCTTGCAGCGCGTCTCGGCGTGGTCGCGCATGAAACGCTCGGCAAGACCGGCCACCGTGGGCGCCACCTTGGGCGGTCCGGGTTCGGGCTCCTCGCCCCGCTTGACGCGGTCGATGACGAGAGCGGCCTGTTTCCTCGCCTCGTCACAAGACAACTCGCCTTGGCGGCCGAGCGTCACGCGCTTCGGGCCCCACGGCCCTCTCGATTGCACCACGTAGACCTTCCGGCCCGTGGTGTAGACCCGCACCCCGAAACCCGCCAGTTCCCGGTCCCAGAAGACGGCGTCGTTACTCTCGACACGTAGCGCGTCGACGACGCGCTTGGTAAGCTTGATGTCGCTTCTTCTGGGCATGGGAACTCCCTGAAAATAGTGCCAAGAGTCGGGGGGATATGGGCGATCCGTAATCAAATCGCATACGTCCGACATCAAATGCGAGGGTATTAAAGCGTAAATATGTCGTAAATGCAAGCGCAGGCGCAAAAGAAAATATGATAATTACTGCTTTTAATACAGTAGTTTATCGTACTTCAGGGTATCATAGGGTGCGATTGTCGGTGAGACAGAATCATAAACGTGTCTTTCGATAAATTACTGAAAATCATATTTGCTGTAATTGGTTGTAATCAAAAGGGTTACCATACAAATCTGAGCGTACCTCACTCAGATTCAGTGGCGAAAAAGGTTTTTCGTCTCCCGCGCATTTTCCCGCAACTGCCCGCAAGAGCGCATCTTCATCCCTCCTTCCTCAGTCGGGATTGACGATCCTCGACGGCAGGCCCCCCAGCTCGCGCAGCACCTCGTAGAAGGCGACGGTGTCCTCTTCCGCGTAGCCCCGCTCGTAGGCCATCTGCAGGACCTGCGACCAGATGTTCGTGAACAGCATGGGCGAGCCGTGGAGGCGGCCCTGCTCGAGCATCAAGCGCGAATCCTTGAGCGAGGTCTTCACCTGGCCCTGCTTCGAGTAATCCGCGTGAATCATCTTGGGGCCCTTGTCTATCATCGTCTTGGAGAAGCACGCGCCGTCCTTGAGCACCTCCAGAAGGTTGTCCATCTCCAGGCCCACCTTCGCGCCGAGCATCAGCCCCTCGGCCAGGGCGAGCCGGTTGCCCGCCAGGATCATGTTGATGACGAGCTTCGTCCGCGCGCCCGAACCCGCCGGCCCCATATGGTAGGCCGCCCGGCTGAAGCCCGCGAAGACGGCGCGGCAGGCGTCGAAATCCTCCGCCTCGCCGCCCGCGATGACCACCAGATCCTTCGCGACCGCCATGGTGCTCGTACCGCTCACGGCGGAATCGAGGAAGCGGACCCCCCGCCCGGCCAAATCTTCCGCGAGGCGGACCGAATCCTCAGGACGCGAGGTCGTCGTATCGAGAAGGTAGAGGCCCTCTTTCGCTCCCTCGGCGACCCCGCCTGGGTCCAGAGCCGCCTCGCGCACGACGTCGCTCGTGGGCAGGGAGGTGATCACGAAGTTCACGCCTCTGGCGGCAGCCGCCGGCGTCTCGACGGGGTGGCCGCCTTTTTCGCTTAAGTCGTCCATGCGCGCGGGGTCCACGTCGAAACCCTGAACCTCGAAACCAGCCTCTCGCATGTTCTTGATGAAAGCCTGGCCCATCAGCCCCATGCCCACGATACCCACGCGCTGCGACATTCTCGTCTCTCCTTAAATGGCGATGAATTTCGCTCCCTTTTAAGGCTTTCGCGCCCCGAGGACAAGCCAACGCAGTTCCCGCCGAGCATCTTGCGTCGTGCAAAACCCCCTAAAGACGCTTTCAGAACCATCCAAAGCCGTTGTATTCTTGTCCCGGGAGCGCATCGGTGCTGGTGTGCCGCCTGGACTTCAAATCCAGTGGACGGGGCTAACCACTTCGTCGGTGGGTTCGACTCCCACGCGTTCCCGCCGTTTAGTCCACTGACATCACACGATGGTCAAACCGCCATCCAACACCAGAACCTGGCCCGTCATGAAGGACGAGCGGGGCGTCACCAGATACTCCATCGCGTCGAGCACCTCATCGACCCGGCCGAACCTGCCCATCGGGGATTTGCGGTAGCGCTCCGCCAGGTTCCCGGGGTCGCCCTCTCCCTGGGATTCCCTGAGCTTCGTCAGCACCGGCCCCGCCGCGATGGCGTTCACGCGGATGTTCCAGTCCGCGAGTTCGACGGCCAGCGCACGCGTGAGGCCCTCGACGCCCCCCTTCACGGCGACATAGACCACGCGTTCCTTAGCCGGCGTGCGCGCGTAGAAACTCGACATGTTGACGATAGCGCCGCCGCCACGCTTCTTCATCTCCGCCGCCGCGCGCTTCGCGCACAGGATGCTGCCCTTGAGGCCCACGCCCAGCGCCAGGTCAATCGTGGCCTCCTCGACCTCCGCCAGGGGACCGTTCCCCCGGATGACGGCGCAGTTGATCAGAAAGTCCACGCCGCCGAATCTCGCCACGACCGCGCCGAAGGCATCCTCGACGCCCACCGGATTCGAGATGTCCGCCTTGACGCCAAGAACGGCGCCCCCTGATTCCGCTTCGAGGCTTCGCAGGCCCTCTCCGTTCACGTCCAGGGCCGCTACGTGGGCGCCCAGGCCTGAGAACCTTCTCGCGGCTTCCGCGCCGATCCCCCGGGCCGCGCCCGTGATGACGAAAACCTTATCCTTTAGCTCCATGACGGTTTTCCCGCGGTTCGCCGCTCGATGAGGAGAGCAACCCGGCTGGTCACAGCGCCATCACCCCTTCTCCCCCGGAAATATCGAGCCGCGTCCCCAGCTTTTCCGAGAGCGCTTTCAGGGCGTCCAGTATTTCCGCCGATTTCGGCTCCTCAGGTCCCGGAATCCGGGGGCTACCGTCTGTTTCGATCAACACGGGCGATACCGCCGCCCTGTCGAGCACTCCGCCTCTCAGGGTCAGCTTCAGGCAAATCGATTCGAGCGCGGTGGGCAGGAACATCGGGTGGTCGTGATCCAGAACAAAGTTACCCAAGGCATAAAAAACGGGCCTGCCGCGATACACCTCGACCCCCTGCACGATGTGGGGATGGTGGCCGACGACGACGTCCACCCCAGCCTCGATAGCCGCGTGCGCCACGGCCTGCTGGGAAAGGGTGAGCGTGCGGCTCTGGCTCGCGCCCCAGTGGAACGAAGCCAGAAGGAAATCGACCCGCGGCCGCGCGCGCTCGACATCGGCGATCAATGCCGCCAAATCCTCTTCGTTGACGTAGGGAGGTCCATAGAGCGCATCCTGCCGGATGGGCGCGACGCCAGGCTTCGCCGGACTTGCGCCCCAGCCCATGGGGAGTTCCAGCACGTAGGACAGGAACCCGTACCGCACGCCGCCTCGCTCGATGACGGCGGGCGTTCGCGCCTCCTGGATGTTCCGGCCCGCTCCCGAATATGCGATTCCGTTTCGCTCGAGCAACTCCATCGTCTCGACGAACGGCTCGACCCCGTAGTCCATGCAATGGTTGCTGGCGAACGCCAGGACTTCGAAGCCGCCTTCGAGATACCCCTGAATCATCTCCGGGCTGTGCCGCATCACGATCTTCCCGCTGGCCGGGGCACCGAGGTGGGACATCGAGGCTTCCAGGCCGCCGAAGCGCAGATCGGCCGCTTTGAGATATGAAGCAACCTTGGAGAAAGTGTTCCGGGGCTCGGGGCGGTCGATCTCCATGTCGCCCACAACGACGAGCGTGGATTCTACATCCGAAAAATCCTGCGCTTCACTCGGCAAGGACCACCCCCATTATTGAGATACCGCACATGCAACCTCCGCTCCATTCAAAACGGACGCAACATTTTCCCCTCACTCGCGGGCGCCCCCCATCTATCAGATGAGAAAGCCTGGGTGAGTTCTTCTATTTTTTGTTCTCTCGATCCAGATATGATAAATAAACCGCCGCGCTGTCCAACTCTCCATTGCCTGCGCGCGCGCCTTCCCTGTACAGCGGCGCGCATGCGTTGCCCACGGGCGTCACGGCGCCGTATCTCCTGGCCAGCCTGAGACCAAGCCCGATATCCTTCCGAATGACGTTCAAGGTGCTCCGGGGACGGCGATACCGACCCCGCACCATGATGCCGCCGTGGCCATGGAACCCACTCGAGTCGCCCGCGCGGCTTCTTTTCAGCGTGTCGAACAAAAAATCTTTCCCGAATCCGCTGCGCATCCCCAACCGCAAGCCTTCGGCGATGACGCAACGCCCCATGGAGGTCATGTAGTTCACGACTACTTTCATCTTGGCCCCGGAGCCCGACGGCCCGCAGTAAACCTGATCAGACAGCATCGTCTCCAAAAGAGGCGCCACCTTGTCGTAGGCTTTCCTGTTCCCGCCCACGAGAAACAGGCCTTCCCGATTCGTCACGTGGTCGCTGTTGCCGCTTACGCTGGCGTCCAGGTAAGGAACTCCCCTCTTCCGGCAAAGTTCGGCGTGTTTTTTCGAATCCTCCGGATCCGACGTCGTCGTATCGAGTACGACATCGGGCGCGGATTCGGGTGCACAGGCCAGATAACCGTCTTTCCCGCGTGCGGTCTGAAGGGAGATTTTCGAATTGGGAACGGAAATGAATACGATGTCCGCCGCTTCGGCCACGGCGCGGGGCGATTCCAAGGCCTCTCCCCCCAGGCGCCTGAACTTGCGCATCGCCCCCGACAGCACATCGGTTCCAACGAGGCGATGACCGTCTGCAATGAGGTTCTTGGAAAACGCCTGGCCCATAAGGCCCAGGCCGATGAAGCCGATTGTTTTATTCGGGTTCTTCCTTTTGGACATTTTGCCCCTCCCATCAAGTGGAAAGAAGAAGCGCGCAGCAGGAGACGCGAGGGACTACCCGCTCACGAGTTCCACTCTGTATCGGTGCTGGTCGCCGCGGTAATAGATTTGGGAGAATTCGACGGGTTCCCCGCTTTTGCTGTATACGAAGGTTTCCACATACAAAACCGGCGCCAGGACGCCGATGGAAAGATGGTCGGCGACGTCACTCTCGGCGATGCGCGCTTCGAACGTCTGCTGGATCTTGCCCAGCGGGATATGCAGTCGACTTTTGAGAATGTGGAGCATGCTGCGGGTGCGGATATCTTCCTGCGGAATGTCTTTCGCGAGCTTTTGGGGTAGATAATTCATCACGTAGCAAAGGGGTGTCTGCTCCGCCATCCTGAGGCGCTGAACCCTGGTCAACTTCTCCCCGTCGCCCAGGCCGAAGAATTCCTCAAGCCGGGCCGTTGCCTCCACGTCCTCCGTCGATATGACTCGTAAGTCCTCTCCACCGGCGCCCTCCTCCCAGACGACACCGGTGAGTTGAATCATTTTCGATTTCACGCCCCCGTGGTTGACAAACGTGCCTTTGCGGCGTTCGCGCGTCACGAGCCCTTCTTTCTCCAATATGGCGAGGGCTTGACGCAGGGTGACCCGGCTGACGCCGAAATGTTTGGAAAGGTCCAATTCCTTGGGGAGCTTCATGCCCGCGAAAAGCTCTCCGCTTTCGATCTTGCCGCGCAAGAGATTGGCGATCTGGTAGTAGTAGGGAATGAATTCGTTCGAAAACGGTTTTTCCGCGATCAACTCCCGCATTCTCTCCTCGCTTTCCATGTCCTCGTAAACCGAGGGTCTTCTGGTTTCAAGCAAGGCGTAAGTTTCACATATTGCAACTTCGTTGAAAATGGCCCTGTTCCCAAAAATAACACTTGCGGTCTTTAATGGTATTAAATATAATACCATTATTCAAGATTTAATTAATAATGTTCGTTAAGGTTTTGAGGCGAGAATTGTTTCTTTGGTTTTGAAGGTTCAGAATTTTTCGTTCACCCGTTGGATGAGTGCCGCATGAAACTAGAAGGACGCACTGCGCTCGTTACCGGCGCAACGCGCGGTATCGGCAAGGCCATCGCCCACGCATTGGCGCGAGAGGGCGCCGCAGTCGCCGTGCACTACCACGCGGGCGAGGCGGCGGCGCAGGAGACTGTCAAAGCGATTCGGGAAGGAGGCGGCAGCGCGTTCAGTGTTCAGGCGGACGTAAGCCGTCATGACGAGGTGGAGCGCATGTTCAGGGAATGCGAAAAACAGATGGGCGGCGTCGAAATTCTCGTCAACAACGCGCGCAGGCTCGTGAAGGGTAGAGCCTTTCTTGAGATGAACTGGGAGGAGGACTACGAACCCCAGATTCAGGTGATGCTCAAAGGCGCTTTCCATTGCTGTCAGGCGGCGCTGCCGGGTATGCGGGAGCGGGGCCGGGGCCGCATCGTCAACGTCTTATCCACCGTGCTGGGCGAGAAGCGTGCGCGCACGAATTCCTACGGAGCCGTAAAATCCGCTCTGCTGTATTTCTCACAAAACCTGGCCGTGGAGGCGGGGCCCTACGGCGTGACGGTCAACATGGTCTCGCCGGGCCTCACCGAAACGGAGCGGCCCATCCTCCACTCGGATGACTACCAACGGGAATATATCGACGCTATCCCGATGAAGCGCCTCGGACGTTCCGAGGACGTCGGTGGCGCCGTGGTATTTTTTTGTAGTGATGAGGCCGCCTACGTGACGGGCGTGAACATGGCCGTCTCTGGCGGCAAGGTGATCTTTTAACGATACGCAACACGAAGGAGAAGAAAGTTGGGGTTATCAACCAAAGAACGTGATCGCCGCCACGCGAATCTAAGAGAGGAAATGGAGCGAGAGGGTCTGGATATCCTCGTTGTCTACGGTAACAGCGGACGCCAAGGGCCGCGCACGGGGAACCTGGCCTACGTCAGTAATTTTATCTCATTCTCCGGTCAGCAGATTCTGGTCTTCCCGCGCGAGGGGGAACCCGTCCTGTTCGTGGGCGTGGAGAACCAGCGAATCGAATCCCTGCGAAACGGATGGATTTCCGACACCCGCTGTGAGGCTATGACGCCCGTTCCGAAACAGGCATGCAACCATCTGAACGAAATCACCTCCTCGAATTCCAGAATCGGAATCTCCTCGCTCGCCATCATCCCCGTCGCCTGGCACCAACAGCTTCAGGATCAGGTAAGCGCGAAAGAATGGGTGGAAGCGGGTGAGTTGATCTGGAAGCTGCGTCTCGTTCAAAGCGAGGAGGAAGTCGAAATGTCGCGCCATGCGGCCCGGCTTGGTGACAAGGTGTGGGATCACCTCCGGGACTTCATTCGCGAAGGGGTGACCGAACTCGACATGCGCGCCGAGATGGACCGGGTGATCATCCCCGAGGGCGGGACGGAGAACTTCAACATGATGGGCCTGGCAAGCATGGCTGGCGGCGGCGAAGCGCCCTGGGGCTACGTCATCCCCCAGACGGATCGCCCCATCAAGCAGGGCGACGCTGTCTTACTGGAAATCTCCCCGCGCGTTAAGGGATACTGGAACCAGATCGTGCGGGTTCTGGCGCTGGGCGAGGCTGAAGAGTGGCTGGTCGACGCCCACCAGGTAGTGCGCGAGGCGCGCGACGCCTCGCTGGAGCATCTTGGGCCGGGGAAGCCGATGGTCGGCATGGTTACGGCGATGAACGACGTTTTCGAAAAACACGGCTACGAGGTATGGCCCTACGGTCTGGTGCACCTCACGGGCCTAGACCTCACGGATTACATGATCACGCCGGTATCCGAGGGAGAGCTTGAGCCCGGTATGGTGGTAACGACGCATCCCATGTTCAATCTGGGACCCAACCGCCAGATTTTCTGGGGTGAAACCTATCTGGTCACGGATAGTGGCTATGAACCGCTGAACACGAGTACGGATGAATTGGCTTGTCTCTGATGGCTTGTTTGATTCTTACTAAAAGGAGGAACACGAGATGAAGAGGCTATGGCTTTGGATGGTTGTTCTGTCGTTGTTGCTGCTCCCCGCAGGAGTGAAGGCGGCGCCCAAGGGGAAGGTGGTGCTGGGCATGGCCGGCGCGCTGACCACGTTCGATCCGCACACCTTCAGTTCCCTGCCGATTTCGATGCATCACCCGAACGTCTTCGAGACGCTCCTTGCGCGCGCTCCTGACGGCTCCATGACGAACCAGCTCGCTGAGAGCTACAAGATGGTGAGCCCCAAGGTATGGGAGTTCAAAATCAGGAAGGGCGTGAAATTCAGCAACGGCGATCCCGTAAACGCGGCGGCCGTGAAGTTCAGCTTCGAGCGGATTCTCGACCCCAAGATGAAATCGAGGCAGTACCGCTACTTCAAGAGCATGGCGAAACTGGAAGTGGTCGATGAGCACACGGTCCGGATCCACACGAAAAAACCGGACCCCATGCTCCCGCCGTTTCTGGCGATCTACGGCTTCATCGTGCCGCCCAGCTATTACAAGAAACACGACAAGAAACATCTCTCCCGCAACCCGGTAGGCAGCGGGCCCTTCGTGATGAAGAAATGGCGCAAAGGGCAGGAAGTCGTCTACGAGGCGAACCCCAACGCCTGGAGAAAACCCAGGGTGAAGACGGCGGTGGTGAAATTCATCCCTGAGTCCACCACGCGCGTTTCGGCGCTTATCTCGGGTGACGTGGACGTCATCGACAACCTGCCTCCGGCCTTGAGCGACCGCGTCCGGGCGGGCGGAAAAACGGACGTCATCGCCAAACAATCGCCGCGCACGAACTACATCCTGATGGTGATCAAAGAGGGCGCGCCCTGGATGGACGTGCGCGTCCGCAGGGCGATGAACCTCGCCATCAACCGCGAGGCCATTACCAAGAACGTGATGATGGGATTCGCCAAATCGGTGGCGATCATCCAGGGTCCCGCGAGTTTCGGCTTCAACCCCGAACTCAAGCCCTACCCCTACGATCCCGCCCAGGCGAAGAAGCTGCTCGCCGAGGCCGGATTCGCGAAGGGATTCTCCTTCGACGTGTACATCCCCCGCGGTCGCTTCATGATGGGCAAGGAAGCGCTCGAGGGCATCGCCGGCCAGTGGGCGAAAGTCGGCCTCAAGGCGAACGTTCGCGTGATGGAATGGGGCGCGATGAAGAAGATAATCTTCAGCAAGTACAAGAAAAACGTGAAACCGTTCCTGTACTATCTGGCGCGGATGAACACGGCCTTCAGCGCAGAGCACATGTTCGCCGGCGCTATCAGCAGCCGCTCTGCCTACGGCGGATTCCGCGACAAGGCCGTGGACTCGATGATCAACGACGCGCGCTCGACGCTGGACAACAAGTCGCGGGAGAAGAAATATCAGGAAATCGCCCGCGTTCTGCGTCACGAGAAGGTGCCGATCGTTCCGCTGTATCAGACTTTCCGCATCTTCGGCGCGAACAAGAAGATAGACTGGAAACCCCGCGCCGACGGAAAGCTGATAGCCGCCGAGGTCGGCCTCAAGTAGGTTCGACTCTTTAATTCGAAGCGAAACTCCGGCCGGGTGGGGTTATGAATCCCGCCCTAGCCGGAGGCTTTCGCAAGGCAAAGTGTCCTGCTCGGAATTTACGCACAGAGCACGGAAGGAATTACATGCGGATACTTGTACCCACAACCAAACGTAAAGATCTGAAAGGGTTGCACGGATGGGCGAATGGTCGGGAGTGCTCATCTTGGAGGGTCACAACTGGACCGGAAGATTGGAAGGAGTTGCTTGCTGATCCAGCAGAGCATTGGAAAACCGGATACTCCGCTAAAACATTAGCATATTGTTGGGAAGACGCGGGCGGCTGTTTTCCGCATGAAGTTTCTAACGTGCTCAAGACCGTTGCCGACCCCCTGCTAAATGATCTTACTCCAATCTTGGCCGTACCTGAATTCAAAGTGCCTCTTCCTGGTGGGACTACACCGTCGCAAAACGACATATTCGTCGTTGCAAAGTCCCACAAGGGGCAAATATCTATCATGGTTGAGGGTAAAGTCGACGAAGAGTTTGGCAATTACACAGTGAAAGAATGGCTTAACAATGCATCGTCTGGGAAACAAAAACGACTGAAGCACATATTAGATAACCTCGGCCTCGACCAGACTAAACCACCTGACGACGTGCGTTATCAACTTTTGCATCGCGCTGCTTCATCGGTTATAGCAGGCAAATATTTTAATGCGGTTGCCGCCGTCATGCTCGTGCATTCGTTTAGTCAAACCAAACCTCCAAAGCACTGGTTGGATTATGAAAAGTTCCTGAGTCTCTTTGGCGTTCAAGCATCGGCTGAGAAAACACAACGTCTTTCTCCCCGTTCATCGAAGATGCCGCTTTTCTCTGCATGGGTACCCGGCAATGAACAGTATCTTCATTGTTGAATACACCAGTCCATTAGTAGGCCACTTCATGGATGTTAATGACAGGCCACCTTGTGTAAAGAGACCTCTATGGCCGGATATGTCTTCAAGCGCTTGATTCAGGCGGTAGTCCTCCTCAAGTGCGTCATGATCATCGTGTTTCTCCTGCTTCACATGACGGGCGACCCCGTCCTGGTGATGCTCGATACCGATGCGACCCACGAAGACATCGAGCACTTGAGAAAACTCATGGGGTTCGACCAGCCGCTCTACGTGCAGTACGGGCGTTTCTTCTCCAACGCCTTGCAGGGGAACTTTGGAGAATCCACCGAACACGGCGAATCGGCCATGGGCCTCGTTCTGGAGCATTTCCCGGCAACGATTGAGATGGCGGTCGGGGCCTTCGTTTTCGCCGTCATCATCGGGATTCCCTTCGGCTGTCTGGCGGCCTTCCGGGAAGGATCGGCTTATGACAAGGGTTGCGTGGGCATTACGGTGCTGATGCAGGCGGTTCCCGATTTCTGGCTGGCGATCATGTTCATCATGTTCTTTTCCGTGACGCTGGGGCTTCTGCCCTCCTTCGGCCGCGGCGGATGGGAGCATTTCATCATGCCGGCTTTCGCGGCCTCCACATATCACCTCGCACGGCTCGCGAGGCTCATGCGCTCCCAGATGCTCGAGGTGCTGCGCCAGGACTACATCACCACGGCGCGGGCGAAGGGGCTGAGCGAAAAAATCGTGCTCATGGTTCACGCTCTCAAGAATTCCTCGATCCCCATCGTAACCGTCATGGGGCTGGATTTGGGCATCCTCCTCGGCGGAACCGTGATCATCGAGGTCGTCTTCGCCTGGCCGGGGGTCGGGCGACTGGTGGTCGATTCAATCGCGAACCGTGATTTCCCGATCGTCCAGTCCGCCGTGTTTCTTCTGGCGTCGGGGTTCGTGCTGATCAATCTGACGGTGGATTTGGTCTACGCCTATCTCGACCCGCGGATTACCTACGAATGAGAGAACAAGCGCTCGCGATTCAGGAAACCATGGAACTCGAAGCGCTCCCCGAGCGCCCGAAGGTATGGGCATCTTTATGGAAGGATAAATCGGCGCTACTGGGCTTCGTTATCCTTCTCTCCGTTGTGGTGATGGCCGTCTTCGCACCATTGCTCGCTCCCATGGACCCTCAGGCCCAACTCCTGGACAGGAACCTCAAACCACCCATGTGGTCGGACGGCCGGCAAATCTATCTGCTCGGAACGGATCACCTGGGGCGGGATTTCCTGAGCAGGCTCATCTACGGCGCGCGCATTTCGCTGCTGGTGGGTTTTTTCGCCGTTTTGCTCACGGGATGCTTCGGACTTTGCGTGGGGCTGGTGGCGGGCTATTTCGGCGGAAAGGTGGATTTTCTGCTCATGCGGCTCGTGGACCTTGTGCTCTCCTTTCCGTTCATACTGCTGGCGCTGGCGACCATCGCCATCGTGGGGCCGAGCCTCGTCGTGCTCATACTCGTGATGTCGATGCGCATCTGGGTCATCTACGCCCGCGTCGTGCGCGGCGAGGTGCTCACATTGCGCGAGCAGGAGTTCGTCCAGGCGGCGCGGAGCATCGGCGGGAGTCATTTCCGCATCATCGTCCGCCATATTCTCCCGAACGTGCTGGCCCCCGTCATCATCATCGCCTCCCTGTATCTGGGGCGGATGATCATCATCGAAGCGGGCCTGAGCTTCCTGGGCCTCGGCGTGCCGCCGCCCACGCCCACCTGGGGCGGCCTGCTCAGCGACGGGAAGGTGCACCTCTACACCTCCTGGTGGGTCGTCACCCTGCCCGGCCTGGCGATTACGGTGACGGTCCTGGGAGCGAACCTGGTGGGCGACTGGCTGAGAAACGTGCTGGACCCGCGCTTGAAATCGGTATGAGTCCGTTACGGAATGAGGAGAGAAATTTGATGAGCGAACCACTCAAGGTGGCCGTGGTCGGGCTGGGCCGCTGGGGCAACACCCTGGCGTCCTATATCGAAAGAACGCCCGGGATGAAAATCACCACGTGCTTCACCCGGACGCCCGAGAAAAGAAAGGCGTTCCGGGAGAAATTCTCTTGCAGCGAGGAGGAGAGCTACGAGGCGGTGGTACGGCATCCCGAGGTGGATGCCGTGGTCATCGCGGCGCCCAACAACAAGCACGCCGAACTCGCGATGGCGGCGGCCGAGCAAGGGAAGCACGTGCTCGTCGACAAGCCGATCGCCGCCTCCATCCCGGATGCCAAGAAGATGATCCGCGCCTGTGAGGACGCCGGCGTCACCCTGGCGGTCGGCGCAAGTTCGAGATGGCTTAGAGGCCATCGCCTGTTCAAGCAACTGCTCGATGAGGGAACCATCGGCACCCTGGCGATGGCCGAGACCAACTACTCGAACGACCGGGGGCTTCACTACACGCCGGACAACTGGCAATGGTACAAGGAAGGCTCCCCCGGCGGCCCGCTTCTCCAGGTGGCCATACACCAGGTGGACAACCTCCTGTATCTCTACGGGCCGATAAAGCGCGCGTCTGCGGCGTTCAGCAAAATAAAAACAAAATCGGAAATTCCCGACGTGAGCGTCGTGTGGTTCGAATTCGAATCCGGCCTGCTCGGCACCCTGGGGACGAGCTTCATCAGCCCGCGCACGCCGAACGGGCGTTACACCTATTTCATGAATGCCTACGGGGATGAGGCGAACCTCTACCACGACAGGTGGGAGGGCATCAAAATCCTGCGCAAAGACGGGGAGAAGCGCGAAGAGATCCCTTATGAGGAATACCCCAGGCAGGATTACCTGATAGAGGAGTTCAAGGATTTCGCAGGCGCCGTCCGGGATAACCGCCCGCCCGAGGTGGGCGGAGCGGAAGGACTCCACGTTCTGGGCGCCGTGTGGGCGGCCATGCGCTCATGGGAGCGCGGCGAGCCCGTGGAAGTGGCGGAGGTGCTCGAAGAAGTCGACTAGGCGCGAATGGCTCCGGCGGGGTAGACCCGCCCATCACTGGAAGGAAGGAGACCCATGTACGACTACCGAATGACGGATGAGCAAAAAGAGTATCAGAGGATCGCGCATGAATTCGCGCGGGATGAGATCCGGCCCATCAGCCTGGAGCTGGACCACCAGGAGGACCCGCTCGATTGCGCCTACATGCCCCATCTGCTCGAAAAACTCGACAAGACGGGGCTCCGAACGATGAGCATCCCCAAGGAATACGGCGGCGGCGGCGTGAACGACCTGCTCACGCACTGCATCGTGGGCGAGGAGATTTCCTGGGGCGACAGGGGTGCCACGGGCTTCATGCTGTCTTCCACGAAGATCTCCCACATCCTCTCGAGCGAGCTTCTCGGGAACCCGGAACTGGCGGACTACTGGATGAGAGAGTACGTGAACGACCCCACGTTCCTCATCGGCACGGCGACGACCGAGCCCGTTTCGGGTTCAGAGAACCAGATTCCCTACAACGGGGCGGACGGCGGTTACCAGACCACCGCCGTGCTCGACGGCGACAACTACATCGTGAACGGGAAGAAGCACTTCATCTCCAACGTGGGCTGGGCGCGGCTCATGTTCACGTTCGTTCGCACGAACCCCGACGTTGGCGTCGAGCAGGGGGCTTCCCTCCTCATGGTGCCGATGGACGCGCCCGGCGTGAAGATGGGCAAGGTGCACAACAAGATGGGCTACCGCCTGAACCAGAACGCGGAGATCATCTTCGAGGACGCGATAATCCCCGCGAAATACCGCCTAGGTCCCGAGAACTGCGGCGTCTCCTACATCAGACGCCACCTGCGCGGCGACGCTCTCATCAACGCGGCGGGCCAGATCGGCGTGGCGCGCGCAGCCTATGAGAAATCGCTCGAATTCGCGCAAAACCGCCTCCAGAGCGGACGCCCCATCGCGCACCACCAGTCGGTCGGCATCAAGCTCGTCGACATGTACACGAAAATCCAGGCGGCGCGCGCCTACGTGCATTACGCGGCATGGCGTCAGGACATGCGCCACGAGATCCCCATCGACCCGCCCATGACGCTTACCGCCAGCGCGTTCGCGCATGAAATCTCCTGCGACGTCACGAAGTTGGCGATGGAAATACACGCGGGCGTGGGCGTTCAGCGCGAGAATTTCTTGGAGAAGTGGTTCCGCGACACGCACAACATGCTGTTCTCAAGCGACGGCGGAAACAACATGAAGAAGGTGCGGGCGATGTACGCCATCACCGGCCAGTGGGGCGCGCGGAGCGACGATGAAAACCCCGTGCCCGGCGGCGCATACGTCGCCGTCGGAGACGGGCTCTAGGCCCCATTACGAACAAGGGAGGATACAGGGTGGCCTCACGAACCCATCACGTGCACCACGTCGCCAAGGACCCGCAAGCGGCGGCGAATTTCTACATCAACCACTTCGGCGGCGAACTGTTCACGCCAGAGATTGAATACCGCGGCTCCCCCTACATCAGCGTGATGCTCGGGGAGGTGGAAATCCGCATTCGCGGCCTAAGAGACGATGAAGACGATTCCATGGTGAAGGTGGGCCGCGGACTGCACCATTTCGGAATCCAGGTCGAAGGCATCGACGAAGTGGCAGAACGCCTGGAGAAAGCGGGCGTCGTCTTCACGAAAAAACCGGGAGACGGCGTTCTGGGTTCGCGGACGGCCTTCATCATCGCGCCCGATAACGTCGTAATCGAGCTGGTGGAAGAACCCTAGAAACGATTCACTTTTTCATACAGAGGACACGGGGCGCCGCGCGGGCGTCCCGCCAGAGGAGATGAAAGGTATGCCGGGATTCGCGCGGGGCCAGTTCAACGTCGACTACGAGGAGCGCGTCGACGTGGGCGCACTCCGCCGAAAGCGCGTGGAGAAGGCGCAAAAGGCGATGACCGAGGCGGATATCGACGCCCTATTCCTCTGGAAGGTCGAGAACGTGCGCTACCTCACGAGCATGCGCTCTTCTTTCCTGGCGCACCGCGAGGGAACGAGAAACGCCGTTATCCTCCCCAGGGAGGGGAGAGCCCACATCATGACCAACGGGGGCGAGATACCCCGCGTCTCGCGCGACATGCCCTGGATAGAAAAGTTCCACCACCTGGCGAAGATGGAGGAACAGCCCCTCGTGGACAAGATGATCCGCGAGACGCTGCGCCCCCTCTTCGAAGAGCTGGGCCTCATCGGCAAGCGGGTGGGCCTGGACCTCATGACGTTCATCCAGTTCAGCGCCTACCAGAAGCATCTGGATGACGTGGAGTTCGTGAACGGCGATTCGTTCATGCACAAGGTGCGCCGGCACAAGATGCCCGAGGAGGTCTATATGATCCGCGAGGCCTGCGCGATCGCCGACGCCGTGAACGAGGAGGCCATGGACAGCGTGCGGGCGGGAAAGCGCGAGTGCGACGTGGCGGCGGACGCCATGAAGGTGCTCCACCACTACGGGGGCGAAATGGCGCACCTGGTCTCACCCTTCGTCGCCTCGGGCGAGCACATGTCGCCGCCCTACCGCTTCGCGAGCGACAAGATCATCCGCAGCGGCGACCTGGTGTTCATCGACATCGGCGCGCAGTGGAACGGATATTTCGGCGACGTGGCCCGGACGATGATCTGCGGAAAGCCCTCGAAACGGCAAAAAGAGATCTATACGGCCGTGCACGAATCCCTGCAGTTGGGGCTCGAACGCACCCGCCCCGGTTTCACGAACAAGCAGGTGGCCGAGCGAATCTGGGAGACGGGCGAGAAATATGGTTTGAGAAAAAACTGGTTTTCGCTCAGCATCGGCCACGCGGTGGGCACATCGCCCAACGAACCACCCTACATTGGGGAACCCGACCCCGATTCCGAAGAAGTCGACCTGGAGCCGGGCATGGTATTCGCCATCGAGCCGCTCATATGGGTACCCGACGTGCCCGGAGGCGGCGGCGTGCGTATCGAGGAGACGGTGCTCATCACCGAAGCGGGGCATGAGGTGTTGACGCGCTCGCGCATGGACGACCGCCTGCTTCTTTGAGGCGCAACCCCTGATTCCGACAAGACGCCTGAAAACACTCAAGTAAAAAACGACGCCACTCCTCTCAAGACCCGCGATCCCGATTGAAGGGGTGGGACGCGCGGCGTAGAATGTCCGCGCCGTTTCCATCCGACATCACCCAGGAGGCCCGCGTTGACGCTTTTCGACAGGAACGAACTCGGCGTCGCCGTCGTGGGCGCCGGGAGAATCGGTACGCACCGCTCGCGTCTCGCGGCGCAGCACCCGGCCGTGCGCTTTCTGGCAATCTCGGACGCCGAGCCCGAACGCGCCAAAGCGCTCGGCGAACGCGTGGGCGCGCAGGTGGCGTCCGGGAGCAACGAGGAGGTCATCTCCCATCCCGACGTCGGCGCCGTCATCGTCTCGACTTCGGAGTTCGCCCACGTGGAGCCGGTGCTTCAGGCGCTCGAACTCGGCAAGCCCGTGCTGGTGGAAAAGCCCATCGCCATGACCCTGGAGGATGCCGACCGCCTGCTCACCACGGCGGAGAAATACGAGACGGACCTCCGGGTGGGCTACATCATGCGCTACAAGCGGCACTATTTCCTGGGGAAAGAACAAATCAAGGAGGGACGCCTGGGCAGGCTCATCGGCGCGACGGGCCGCGTGTTCAACACCAGGGCGCAGGCGTTCGAGATATTGAAGCGCTCGGCGGACGCCACGCCCGTACTCGACGTTCTCACCTATTGGGTCGACATGATGTGCTGGTTCATGGAGGGAAACCCGCCCGTCGAGGTGGTCTGCCGGGGAGGAGGCTTCGTCTTCAAGGAGGCGGGGTATCCCAAGGTGGACGACGTGAGCTGGTCAATTATCACCTTCGCCGACGGCGCGACCGTGAACCTGGGCATCTGCTACGCGCTGCCCGCGAAATACCCCACCGCGGGGCAGAGCATACGCCTGGAAGTCATCGGCACGGACGGCGTGATGCTGTTCGACGAAGACCACAAGGAGAACATCCTCTACACCGAAAAGGGCTACCCGCACGCCTATGTTCCCGACCATCACCTCCCGATGGTCTTTCTCGGCAGCACGTCGTCTGGCGACTGGGCGCTCGACACGATGTACGGCCCCATCGGCGATGAGACCAGGAGTTGGCTGGACCACCTCTCCACGGGGCGTCCCTGCCAACTCGCCACGGCGGAGGACGCGCGCCAGACCCTGGAGGTGACCATCGCCATGGAGGAATCCTCGCGCACCGGCGACGCCGTGAAGCTCCCCCTGGGAGAGGGGCACTAAGGAATGATGCTTTTTTTCCTTGAATAAACGGCGCGCGCCGTGTCATATCTGTATGCAGGCGGCGGGACCGGCGCCCCCTGGACAAGGTGAAGCGAAGGCGCGGAAAATTTTTCAGGTGAATGGTCCTTAAAATGAACCAAGCGAATCCGTTCCACGCCAGAAAAAGCGGCATCCTGCTGCACCCCACCTCGCTGCCGAGCGAGGCTGGTTTCGGTGATCTGGGCTCCGGGGCGTTCGAGTTCGTCGATCAGCTCGCATCCTCAGGGCAAAGCTGGTGGCAGATGCTGCCCGTATGCCCGACCGACGAGACGGGCTCCCCTTATGTCTCCTCTTCCACGTTCGCGGGAAATCCGCTGCTGATATCGCTCGCCAGGCTCGCCGAAGAAGGCCTCCTCTCTCCGGAAGATTTGGAGAACCATCGCCTGCCCGACGATTGGGATATCGAGCCTGCCCAGGCGCTGCAGGTACACGAATCGCTGCTCGCAGAAGCATTCGAGACCTTCTTGAACGGCGGCGGGGCGCTCGATGCGGCATTTACGGCGTTTTGCGAGGCGCAAGCCGGCTGGCTGGCCGATTACGCGAGGTTCCGTGCGCTCAAGCGAGCGTTCGGCGGCTCCCCCTGGTGGGAGTGGCCTGAGGACGCAAGAGACCACAACCCCGATGATCCCGAGTTTGAAAAAAACATCCGCTACACGCACTTCGAGCAATTCATCTTCGACCGCCAGTGGCGCGCGCTCAAAGACTACGCCGCCGGGAAAGGGGTCGGCTTCATCGGCGACATCCCCATCTACGTCGCCCATGATTCGGCGGACGTATGGGCGAGAACGCACCTGTTCGAACTCGACGAGTCACGTCGCCCGAGCTCTTATGCGGGCGCGCCGCCTGATTACTTCAACCAGGAGGGCCAGCACTGGGGGAATCCCCTCTACGAATGGGCCGCGCACCTTGATGAGAATTTCGCCTGGTGGAAGATGCGCCTCACCGTGAACGTTGAACGGTTCGACGCCTTGCGCCTCGATCATTTCATCGGCTTCGCGCGCTTCTGGGCGATTCCGGCAGATGCGGAATCTCCCCGAGACGGCGCCTGGCGGGAGGGGCCGGGAGAAGCCTTTTTCATCGCATTGGAGGAAGAATTGGGCTTTCTGCCGCTCATCGCGGAGGATCTGGGTTCGGTGGGCGATGACGTCCACGCCCTGCGGGACCGCTTCGGTCTGCCCGGTATGCGCGTGTTGCAGTTCGCCTTCGACGGCAGCCCGGACAACCCCCATCTCCCCCACAACATTCCCGAGAACACGGTCGTTTACACCGGCACGCACGACAACGACACGGCTCTCGGCTGGTTCCACGGCGCGGACCCGATTCTCCGCAACGAAACGCCCGCTGGCTTCGCCATCTCACGCGCCACCGCGCTCAGAACCTTCGGAGGAGAGCCTGAGGACATTCACTGGTCGATGATCCGCGCGGCGATGAAATCAGGGGCCGCGCTCGCCATCATCCCCGCCCAGGACGTCCTGGGTCTGGGAAACGAGGGCCGTATGAACCGCCCCGGCGTCCCGCAGGGCAACTGGGTCTGGCGGATGCGCGAGGGCGCATGGAACGGAGAAATCCAGGAAAGACTGCTGAGCATGACGCAGCGCAGCGGCCGGGCGCCTGAGTGATGGCGGTCCGGCGCGCTACGCCTCTTAAATCCTGAATTCTTCGCCTTTATGATGTGTCGATGCGTTTTCGCATCTTTCGTCAGGGCGAAATTTTCCCTCACGTCACGGGCGGTATCTCAAAGGCGTTCAAGGTCAGGGAAATCGCCGAGTAAAAACCCACGAGGGCGGTGAGGTCGACTACGCCCTTCTCGCCCAGCAGGGAGAACGCCTCCTGATAGGCGGCGTCCGACGCCTTTTTGGTTTCGAGCAATTCGGTGCAATACCTGTATACGCAAAGCTCGAGGTCGGTGCCTTCGGTGGGCGTTTCCTGCGCCATCACGGCGGCCACGAGCGTGGGCGTAAGGCCGCTGGCGAGCGCCTGCGCCTCGTGCGCAGAGTAGGCGTAGGTCGCCCCAAAATGGCGCGTGGTGATGATGATGGCGAGTTCGCGGATGTCTTCGGTGATGACGCTTTCCTCATAGTAAAACTTCATCAGCCCGCGAAGAGCGATGACAAGGCCCGGGCTTCGCACCCAGACGCCGAAAGGCCCGCGCACGCCGCCGCGCTGGTTGGCGATGAGTTCCTCATACGCATCTCGTTGGCGGGGCGGCATGTTCTCGGGTTCAAGCGGCGCGAGTCGGCTCATCGACGGTTCTCCTCTTGGGATCGTTCATCCGTGAATTTTGCTACAATGGCGAAAACATCCGTTTCTCTCATTCCTAGCGAGGTATCTCATGAACTTCGAAGATGCAAGACCGTTTATGGAGAAAAACCACAAGGGCATGGTCACGAGCTTAAGGCCGGACGGCACGGCGCAATCGAGCATCATCGTGTGCGGGGCGTATGAGGATTGCGCCGCGTTCGTCATCGTGCGCGGCTGGTCGGTGAAGCTCAAGAACCTGCGCAAGAACCCCCAGTGCACGGTGCTCTACGTCACTCCCGACTGGCGCACATGGGTGAGCGTGGAGGGCAAGGCCAGACTCTTCGACTACGAGAACACCGAAAAAGAGGAAATGCGCGTCATGTTCCGCGAGGTGTTCCGCGCCTGCGGGGATTCGGACCATCCCGACTGGGAGGAATACGACCAAGCGATGGTGGACCAGGGCGCGGTCGCCGTGCTGGTCACGCCCGAGCGCGTCTACGGCCGCCTGCCGGCTTGATTCTCCAGCAATTCCAAGAATGCGGCGATTCCCTCATCGAGCGAGAAGCTGTGCCGCCAGCCTGTTTCTCGCTCGAATGCTCCCGCGTCGAGGCCGATTCTGAACACCTCGCCCGGGCGCAGGGGGGCGCGCTCGACGCTTACGGGGTCTTTTCCCATCAGGCGGCAGAGGATTTCCAGCAGCGCCTCCACCTCGGTGACGACGCCCGTGCCGATGTTGTAGACCCCGCCGTCCACGCCGCCTCTCGCCGCCGTAAGCAACGCAGCCACCACGTCATTAACGTAGACGTAGTCGCGCCCAGCGCGCCCGTGACCGTATAGGGTGAGGGGCTCGCCTTTGCTCAGTTTCTCCGCGAAAATCGATATCACGCCCGCGTCGAGCGTCGCGCGCTGTCTGGGTCCATAGACGTTGGCCAAGCGTAGTGAGACGACGGGAAGCCCGAAATGCTCCCCGTAGAAAGTGAGATAGCGTTCACCCGTCACCTTGCTCATCCCGTAGTGGGAAGCGGGGGCAAGCGGACAACTCTCATCCACAATCTCCTCTTCCGGATCCCCGTAACACGCCCCGCCCGTGGCGGCGTAGACGATCCGGGGCGGCGGCTCAAGGCTCCTGGCCGCCTCCAGAACGCCGAGCGTGCCCAAGACGTTCGCCCGCGCATCCAGGTGGGGTTCGGCCAAGCTGTGCGTCACGCTCGACTGGGCCGCCAGATGGTGGATGACGGCGGGGCGCGCCTCTTCCGCCACGCGTCGCATGAACTCCGCATCGGCGACGTCGCCCTCATGAAAAACCGCTCCCTACGGGATGTCCTCCGCCACGCCTGAGGCGAGATTATCCACCACCCAGACGGAATCGCCCGCTTCCAGACAGCCCTCCGCTACATGGGAGCCGATGAAGCCTGCGCCTCCCGTCACCAGCACGTTCGCCATATGAAGTCTCAACCCATGTCATATGTAAATGCAGTAATTGAATTGCAAGACAACAATTGCGGATCAGGGCGTGGATTTCAACCACGAGCCGTGTTTGTGTGCGTGAGGGATATCCTTGAATCAGAGGTTTTAGGGACAACCCCCTGTGGTTGTCCCCTATCGGAGGGCGCGTCAGGACAGGCACAGGGGCCTGTCCCTACAAAACCAACCCCCCTACCCCCCCTTGTCAGGGGGGTAAAAGCAATGCCCCTGGCGAGGGGTGAAAAAGGCCGCCCTGACAAGGGGGGTTGGGGGGTTACTGCCCCGATGAACGAGGGTTTAACACGACCGATGAAAGTGTAAGAACCACTCCCCACCCTTGAGGAGCAATCTCGTCCCGGGCGAGATATACAATTACTCCCCCCTTGAGGGGGGAGTGAAATTCGGTGCGTTCCTTTTGTGGATTTTTCAACAACCCCTTGTAGGGGGAGCTTTTTCAACAACCTCTTGAGGATCGGGTTTTCCTCCTCGGAAAACCCGAAGTTGCCCGCTCGTTTTGCCCGAACCGCCCGCTCCTGATAGCCTTGGGCTCGGTTCCGTCGCAAAAAGGTTTGTCAGTAGGAGAAATCCGGTTTGGGTAAATATCTCGTCACGGGCGCTGCGGGATTCATCGCCTCCAGGGTGTGCGAATTCCTGTTGGATGAGGGCCACGCCGTCGTCGGTATCGACGACATGAACGACGCCTACGACACCCGCCTAAAGGACTACCGGCTCGTTCGCTTGAAGGCGAGGCCCGGCTTCGTCTTTCATAAAATGGACGTGACTCGTCTCGAACTCTTGCGCGCGTTGTTCACGGAAAACGCCGGTGGCGACACGCCGCCTTTTGACGCCGCCCTGAACCTGGCCGCGCGCGCAGGCGTAAGACAGTCCATCGGGGATCCCCGGGCGTATTTCGAGACCAACGTCACGGGCGCGCTGAACCTGCTGGAGCTTTGCAAGGATTTCGGCGTGATGAAGTTCGTGCTCGCCTCCACCTCGAGCGCCTACGGGGCGGATACGCCCGCACCCTTCCGGGAGGACGCCCCGAGCGACAGGCCGCTCTCTCCCTACGCGGCTTCCAAAAAAGCGGCCGAGGCGCTGTGCCACACCTATCATCATCTGTACGGGATCGACGTGACGGTGCTGCGCTATTTCACCGTCTACGGTCCGGCGGGACGGCCCGACATGAGCCTTTTCCGCTTCACGCAGTGGATAGCGGAGGGAATGCCCGTGCTCGTGTATGGAGACGGAACGCAGTCGCGCGATTTCACCTACGTGGACGACATCGCCCGGGGCACTATCGCGGCCATCAAACCGGTAACGTATGAAATCATCAATCTGGGCTCGGACGAGCCCGTCGTCCTGAACGACGCCATCGCCCGCATCGAAGCCCTCACGGAGAAAAAAGCCCATATGCGCCACGAGGAAAGAAACCCCGCCGACGTCAAGGCCACATGGGCGAACATCGAGAAGGCGGAGAAGCTCCTGGGCTGGCGGCCGCAGGTGAGGCTCGCAGAGGGCCTCGCGCATCTGGTGGAATGGTACGCCGCCAACCGCGAATGGACGAAAAAGATACGGACCGACTAGCGAAGCCCAGGCCCTTCATGAACCAAGATTAGATACATCTCTTATTCAAGAACCGTTCATTTCAATGGCCATATCTTGCGGGTTTTCAGAAAATTATCAGCTACCCGATAGGTGTTGAAGTATTCGTATACACCAAAGAAGGCTTCGACATTGTGCTCGCCGCAGGCCTTCTGAGATAGCTGTGAAAAAACATCAGAAAGCCAACGAACAACCATCAAAGCATAAAATCGACTAAAACATTGCACGATTTCGGTTTGCCCAGTACGGACTGAAGCTGAATAAACATCCTTTATAGCATCACCTTCTTCGTCAAAGTAGAAAACTGTGGAAACTGATGACATTAAGGAATCTATAATCGTTGCATTGCCTTCAACTCGCTCCTGCACAGGTTTCCCGTAGTAATGCTCAGCCAGAATAAGTTCGACGACATCACCCCACCATTTGCGGATAGGCTCTTCTGGCCCAAGATTGGGGTCACCGAGTGAAGCAAAATTCGCATAGCGTCCGCGACTTGCATCAGCGAAAGCATCAAGGCATTCGACTATAACATTACTGATTTCTGAATTTGGGCGAGTGTATTCTAGTACCAAATTGTGGTTGATTGAAATTTCATTCACGGTATCCAGTAACAAAACCAATTTGTGCCCGAAATTTCTTACGACCTCTTCGGCGGGCATCTGGCCGTCGTTCAATATAGTGAAATCTGCCACGAGGATCAGTTTTGCGAGTCGTTCCAGACCAATCGAAAGACCAAAAAAGGCAGTATAGTACTCACCTTCCTTGTCAGCGTAATTGGCTTTGCCCAAGCTGGTGACACCCGAACCGATAAGATGACGCACAAGAGAAGCCTCGCGTCCTATTGAATGCCACCCTGGGGCTTCCCACGGATTTTTTTGCTTAACCATTATTTGCTCCACATTTCTAGTAACAGATTGGGGAAATCTCTGCCCCAATGTATTAGTTTCAAACCAATTTCAAAACCGTTTTAACTGTATAAATGGATGCTAGTTAGATAAATCCGAGCAAGTTATCTTCTTTGCGTTCCCATTTTAGGGAACACAACCCTATCATCAAAATTATGATGCAGCTAAAGTAACCATTACTACAGGTTATAATCCTTCGTAGAATCAGGGTTCTATTCTCTTGTGGGAGACGACATGAAGGCAATGGTACTGGCGGAGGCGGGTGCGCCTTTCGTCCTGGAGGAGCGGCCCATTCCCGTAGCGGAACCCGGCGAGGCCGTGGCGCGCGTTCTGGCCTGCGGCTCGGGGCTCACGATAGAACACACCCGGGCGGGCCGCATGGGCGGGAATTTTCCGCTCGTGATAGGCCACGAGATCACCGCAGAGATCACCCAGGTGGGCGCAGGCGTGGAGGGGCTGAGCGAAGGCGACGCCGTGACGGCGTATTACTACCTTACCTGCGGACGCTGCCGCTGGTGCCGCGTGAACCGCGAGACATTGTGCGACAACCTCGCCGGCCAGGTCGGCCGCCAGATGGACGGCGGCTACGCCGAATACATCAGGCTGCCCGCCCGGAACTTCATCCCGCTGCCCGAGGGGCTGGACTACAAGGCGCATCCTGCGGAAGTCGGCGTCATCTCGGACGCCGTGGCCACGCCGTACAAGGTGCTCCGCCACGCAGGCGTCCGCCCGATGGAGAACGTGGCCGTGGTGGGCGCGGGCGGCGGCGTGGGCATCCACATGGTGATGATGGCCCGCTGGGCGGGCGCGCGCGTCATCGCTGTCGACATCGCGGAGGACAAGCTGGGAAAATGCCGCGACATGGGCGCGCACGATACGGTGGATGCGTCTCAAGAGAACCTGGGCGATGCGTTTAAGCGTTTGACCGGGGGCGCGGGTGCCGACGTCGTCATCGATTTCGTCTGCACCGCCGAGGGGGTCGAGGGCGGCCTGCGCGGGCTGGGCAAGGGGGGCCGTTTTCTCGCCATGGGGGCGAACCGCATAGAGCGGTTCCCCTTCTCCCCGCGCGAGTTGCTCCGCGAGGAGCAGCAGATCATGGGCAGCCGCTACGCCACCAGGCAGGAGGTCATCGACTCGCTCGAACTCGCGGCGCGCGGCGAGGTCTGGCCATTGGTGAGCGAAACCTACCCGCTCGAAGATGCCAATCTCGTACACGAACGACTGAAAGCAGGCCAAGTCACCGGACGCGCCGCCTTGGTGATGCCTCAAGATTAGAAGACGTTTTCAGGTCCTTCGGCGCGGGGGTCGCTCAATCTGGATTAAGCGCCTCGCTACCGAAGCGCTTAATCGCCTCGAGCGTCTCGCGCACGTCGTCCCAGGTCGTGTTGTGGTTGATGATGCAGAACCTGAGGGCGAACTTCCCCTTGAGAAGCGTCGAGGACACGAATGCCTTGTCGTCCCAGAAGATACGGGCGAGAACCGTTCTGTTGATCTCCTCCAGCGCCTTTTCGTCGATACCGGCATCCCCCGGATTGACCCGGAAGCATACGATGCCCAGAGAGACGGGCGTCAGCATCTCCAGAATCGGGCTCTGGCGAACGTACGCCTCGGCCCGTTCGGCCAGCTCCATGCCCTTCGAGACGGCCTGCCGGAACGCGGCCATACCGAAGGTCTGCACCGACATCCAGACCTTGAGCGCCCGAAACGAGCGACTCAGTTGCAGGCCGCGATCCGAGAAGTTCGGGTGGTTCGCGCCCCATATCGTGTCCTGTAAAATATCATGCCGCACCGCGAAGGCGCGCTCGAGCGTGCCTACATCTTTAACGAGCAGGGCGCCCGCCTCGTAGGGCTGGAAGAACCATTTGTGCGCGTCCATACCGATCGAATCGGCGCGCTCCATGCCGCGCAGGAGCTCCTTGCCCCGTTCGGTGACGGCCGCGAAGCCGCCATAAGCGGCGTCGACGTGCAGCCATACGCCCTGCGCTTCGCAGAAATCCGCCATCTCCCCGAGCGGGTCGATCGCCCCCGTGCTCACCGCTCCGGCGTTAGCGCACACCGCAATCGGGTGGAGCCCAGCCGCGCGGTCCTCATTCACGGCGCGCTCGAGCGCCTCCATGTCCAGGCGAAAGCGCTCATCGCACGGGAGCAACCGGATGCGCTCGGGGCGAACCCCAATAATCCGCGCCGCACGGATATGCGCGCTGTGGCTCTGGTCACTCATGTAGACGCTTGCCCGATCGGGATGACCCGCCGTCTCGCGCGCCGCGACGAAGGCGTCCAGGCTCGCCGCCGAACCCCCGCTCGTGAACAGCCCGCCCGCGCCCTCGGGATAGCCGATCCAGCGGCGGAACCAGTCGATGACGACGAGTTCGAGCTGGCTCGGGCCGCTCGCGACCAGCCAGGTGCATTGGTTGATGTGGAAGCCCGAAGCCATGAAGTCGGCCAGCACCCCGGGCCAGGTGGATGAGCAGGAGACGAATGCTAAGGAGCGGGGATGGTCCAATCGTAACGAGATCGGGAGAATATCGTGCGCGGCGCGTTCGAGAACCTCCATCGCAGGCCTCCCTTCCTCGGGAGGAGCCTCCATCAATTGCTTCTCGAGCTCCTGCTGGAAATCCCCGTCCCAGGCGCCCTCTCCGGGGAGGCTCTCGATACGCTGCACCAGGAGTTCCGCCGCTCTGCGCGCCAGATCCAGCATCTCCGGGGGCGCCATACGGAGACTACCGTCACTTGTATTCGGCGTTTCCGACTCTGTTGTTTCTTTCGAGTTTTCCATTACGCTTCCGCTATCGCATTGTGACATCGGAATAGAATATGGGGTGCGCTGGGACGACCCAACGGATGCCTGGGGCACGTCGCAGTATCATAGTCAAGCAAAGGATACACATCAAACAGATCACGAACATTGTTCGTTTCCTTTCAGTACCCATTCTTGTGAATTTTCCGGAATATATCCAACTGCTACAACCATTGGGAAACGCTCGGAGAAAACCTCCTAATTCGCTCCCTTCTCCAAAGCTTCTTTGCCAAAGCGCTCTATCGTCTCGAGCGTCTCGCGCACGTCGTCCCAGGTCGTGGTGTGGTTGATGATGCAGAACCTGAGCGCGAACTTTCCCTTGAGAAGCGTCGAGGAGACGAAAGCCTTATCGTCCCAGAAGATGCGGGCGAGAACCGTCCTGTTGATCTCCTCCAGCGCCTTATCGTCGAGACCGGCGTCCGCCGGATTCACCCGGAAGCACACGATCCCCAGCGAGACGGGCGTCAGCATTTCCAGTACCGGACTCTCGCGAACGTACTCCTGAGCCTGCTCGGCCAGTTCCATGCCCCTCGATACGGCCCGCCGGAACGCGGTCATGCCGAAGGTCTGCACCGACATCCAGACCTTGAGCGCACGAAACGAGCGGCTCAGCTGCAGGCCGCGATCCGAAAAATTCGGGTGGTTCGCTCCCCATATCGTGTCCTGGAGGATATCGTGGCGCACCGCAAACGCCTTTTCGAGCGTCCTCACGTCCTTCACGAGCAGCGTGCCCGCCTCGTAGGGCTGGAAGAACCATTTATGCGCGTCCATCCCGATTGAATCGGCGCGCTCCATGCCGCGCAGGAGCTCCTTGCCCCGCTCGGTGACGGCCGCGAAGCCGCCGTAGGCGGCGTCGACGTGCAACCAGATGCCCTGCGCCTCGCAGAAATCCGCCATCTCCTCAAGTGGATCGATGGCTCCAGTGCTGGACGCGCCGGCGTTGGCGCATACCGCGATGGGGTGAAGCCCCGCCGCGCGGTCCTCATTCACGGCGCGCTCAAGCGCCTCCATGTCCAGGCGAAAGCGCGCATCGCACGGAAGCAGACGGATGCGCTCGGGCCGGATACCGATGATACGCGCCGCGCGGACGTGCGCGCTGTGGCTCTGATCGGCCATGTAGACGCTCGCGCGCTCGGGATGATCCGCCGCTTCTCGCGCCGCGACGAAGGCGTCCAGGCTGGCCGCCGAACCCCCGCTCGTGAAAAGCCCGCCCGCGCCCTCGGGATAGCCGACCCAGCGCCGGAACCAGTCGATGACGACGAGCTCGAGCTGGCTCGGGCCGCTCGCGACCAGCCAGGTGCATTGATTGACGTGATAGCCCGAAGCCAAGAAGTCGGCCAGCACCCCCGGCCAGGTGGGCGAGGAGGGTATGAAGCCGAAAAAGCGGGGATGTTCGTTGCGCGCAGTTAGCGGCAGTATATCGCGCGCGGCGCGCTCTAGAACTTCCACCGCCGGACGGCCTTCTTCGGGCGGAGGCTCCATCAGTTGCTTTTCGAGCTCCTGCTGGAAGTCTCCGTCCCAGGCGCCCTCTCCGGGGAGGTTCTCGGTTCGCTCCACGAGGAGTTCCGACGCCCTGCGCGCCAGTTCCAGCATCGCCTCGGGCGCCATCCGGAGGTTATCGCCTCCCAAGTCAGACGCTTCCCTTGTCCCGGAATCCGGCATCTTGCCTCCCCTGTCGTCCCAGTAAGATCCAGTGTACAGGTTGAGTCTAAGGCACGAACTCTGAACCCGCCCCGCGCACCTCCCGCTCACCAGAAAGCCGGGCTTAGAGTAAACAACCACATGGAATTCTTGTCAGTTTTCCCCTCCAACACTC
>JAPOYD010000075.1 GCA_026706735.1 Nitrospinota bacterium
GACTCGCTTGCGGGCTTACGCCCTTACCTCGTCGACTCCCCCTCAAGGGGGGAGTGAAATTCTGCACGCTCTTTCTGTGGACCTTCTCAACAGTCCCTTTTTCCCTGAATTTGAGGGAAGGCCCGTCATTCCTCCCCAAGTGCGAACTCCTCCTCGGGCCGGTCCCTGTTCCTGCGGAGGAGGGCGGAAATCAACGGATACGCGAGCACGAGCGCGGTCAATATGATGAGCGCGATGCTGATCGGCCGGGTCCACAGGATCGACCAGTCGTCCTGCGACAACCGGAGCGCGACTCTCAGGTTGAATTCGACCTTGGGCCCCAGGATGAGGCCGAGAATGAGCGGCGCGATGGGGAACTTGAGCCGCTCCAGGGCGTAGCCGAACAGGCCGAACCCCAGCATCAGGTAGACGTTGAAGATGCTGTTCTCGAACGAGTAGATACCCACCACCGTCAAGGCGATGATGACCGGCATCAGCTGCACCTGCGCCAGCCGCAGGATGTTAGCGAACAGCTTCGTCGCGATGATGCCGCCGAACACGAACAGGGACGCGGAGGTGAACAGCATCGCCCACATATAGCCATACACCACGTCGGGCGCTTCCTTGAACAGGCGTGGGCCGGGTTCGAGTCCGTGGATCAGCAGGCCCGCCAGTATCAGTGCGGCCAGCCCGCTGCCGGGGACCCCCAGGGTGAGCGCCGGGATCATCGCGGCGGCGTTGTCGGCGTTGTTGGCGCATTCGGCCACGGCGACGCCCACGGGGTTTCCCTTGCCGAAGCTCTCGGGGTCTTTCGATGAGCGTTTGGTCTCGTTATAGGCGACGAAGGCGCCGACGACGCCCCCGACGCCCGGGAGAATCCCGATGATGATCCCGATGACGTTCGCGCGGACCCAGGCGGGGAAAATCTGCATCCACGGCCAGTTGACCATGTCGGATTTGCCTTCGAATTCGAGGTCTTTCGATTTCACGCCGGTCATGATGGCGCGCTCGGCCATCTGGAACGCCGGCGGCAGCGCGTACACCCCGACCATGATGACGATGAGCTGCAGCCCGCCCGAAAGCTCCAGCGTGTCGAAGGTGAAGCGCTCATAACCGGTCACGTGGTCCAGGCCCACCATGCCCAGCAGCAGTCCGATGCAAGAGGCCATGAGGCCCTTGATGGGGTCCGAGCCCAGCAGGACGGCGATGCTGGAGAGGCCGAACAGGCTGATCCAGAAGATTTCGGGCGGACCGAAGGCCAGGGCGAATTCCGCGAGGGGCGGGGAGAGCGTCATCAGCGAGACGGCGCTCACCATGCCGCCCACCGCCGAGGAGACGCACGCGATCTTGAGCGCGCGTTCCGCCAGGCCCTGCTGGGCCATCGGGTAGCCGTCGAACGTCGTGGCGATGGCGCCCGGCGTACCCGGAATGCGCAGCAGGACGGCGGGGATGGCGCCGCCGTATGAGCCGCCGTTGTGGATGCCGGCCATCATCCCCAGCGCCATGAGCGGGGACATGCCGAAGGTGAGGGGGATGAGGAGGGCGATGCCCATCGTCGCCGTCAGGCCCGGTATAGCGCCGAAGATGATGCCGCCGATCACCCCCACGAGCATGGCGAGGATGTTCTGCCACTCGAGGATGACCCACAGGGAATTATAAAATGGCTCTATCAAGGTCTCGTTCCTAGTGGCGCAGGAAGAATTCCTGCGTGAGCGGGCGGTCGAAGAGCTGGTCGAACACCACGAAGATGAACAGGAGATAACAGACCGTGGTGGCCGCCATGACGAACCTGTTCCGGTAGCCCAGCGCCCACGCCGCTACGGGAATGAAAATCAAAGAGGCGCTGTAGTAGCCGAGATACTGAACGCCCGCGATGTAGCCCAGCGCCATCAGGGTGCTCAGAACGAACCGCCCCTGGTGGATGAAGAACGGCTCGAAGGTCCTGCTCCGCCCGGATTTCAGCCAGGACTTCACGAACATGAGGACGGACAAAACGATCATCAAGGCGATGACCATACGGGGGTAGAAGGCCGCTTCTTCGGGGAAACTCCCGGCGTGGTAGTAGAGGAACGTCGTCGCAAAGAAGAAGATTACGGAGGCGACTCTGTCATGGTTTTGGAACACGTGCGCTTCCCCCGCAGGCTGAGCCAGGGACGACTTTCCGAGCCTGAAACTTCAGAGCGTGCCTCTTCATCGAGGCGCGGCGTCGACCTCGGCCAGGAACCCGAGCGTATGCCGGCAGAATGCCTCGGGTCTTTCGATCGGGATCAGGTGGCCGCAGTCGGGAATCCGGACGAGGCTTGAGTCCGGGATCCCCTCGTTCATGATTTCCGCGTGGCCCATCACGTTGGTGACGTCCGCCTCGCCGTTCAGGATGAGCGTCGGGGCCTTGATGCCGGGAAGCTCCGCCTTGATGTCGAACGTCCCGAGGGCGGTGACCGTGAGTTCGCGGAATTTTTGCGGCGACTCAAGCGCGATCTCATACGCCTCCGCGATGTCCGCCTCATCGCTGCCCGGCCGGAACCAGTGGTGAACGAGGCGATCCGCGACGGCGGGCCACCCGTCCCGTTCGAGTTCGGCCAGCGTCTCGGGCACGTTGCGCCCCGTGCGGTCGGGCATGGTCCCCACGAGCACGAGCGCATCGAGCCGCTCGGGGTAATCGAGAGCGAAGCACTGGGCGATCATGCCGCCCATGGAGAGCCCGCAGACGTGGGCCCGCTCGATTCCGAGCGCGTCCATGAGGCGCGCCAGTTCACCGGCGAATCCGCGCGGCGAGAAATCGCCGGTCTCTTTTTTGTCCGAGTCACCGAACCCCCGGCGGTCGTGCGCGATGACACGGTAGCGCTCGCTGAATTCGGGCGTGATCTTTCGCCACACGCGGCCGGAACCCGCGTTCCCGTGAAGAAAGAAAACGGGTTTTCCCGCGCCCTCGTCGACGTAGTGGAGGTCGACTCCCGAGACGTTGATGTGCGGCATACGTTTCACCCGGCCCGAGGCACAGCGCGCCTCGGATTGCTCGTGATTCTGCCTGGTCGCTTACATGGAGTTGTTGAAAAACCCTTGTAGAGCTCCCAACTACCACTCCCCCCCTTTGGGGGTTGTTGAAAAAGCCCCTCTCCGCCTCATCCTGAGTAGGCGCGTAAGCGCCGTATCGAAGGATGCCCCCTCGCCCCGGCGCAAGGCGTTGGACTCCCCTCGCCCTTCGATACGCCGCCTCCGGCGGCTACTCAGGGTGAGGAAAGAGGCGTTGGCGGTTTGCGGGTGCCGCAGACAAGGCTTTTTCAACACCCTCATATAAAAACCCGGATGGTTCTTATTTCTTCTTTTTCTTCATCCAGGGATTCGTCTTCCAGAGCTGGTCGTGGGCCATGTGAGAAGCGTTTGCGACCTTCGCCATCTCCTCGCCGCTGGTGTATTCCACCGCGATTTTCTGCTTCTTCGCCACTTTCAGGAATCCCGGGTCTGCGATCGCCTTTTTGAAGGCGGCGCGCAGCTTCGCCAGTATGGGCGCCGGCACCCCCTTGGGAGCGGCCACGGGACGATAGACGAAGTTGGTGATGTCCACGCCCTGTTCCTTGAACGTCGGGACCCAGGAGCCGATCGACACCCGCTCGGGCGCCGCCTGGGCGAGGATGCGCACCTTGTCCCTGAATTTCGCGATGGCGGACATCGAGATCGCCAGGGCCGGAACGTGGCCGCCGAGCAGGGCGTTGCGCGCGGGGCCGCCGCCGCCGAAGGGCACCTTGTTGAATTTGAGTCCCGTCTTGACCATGAACTTGCTGGTCCCGATGCTGTGGACGCTGCTGAGCGCCGCCATGCCTATCGAGATTTTGCCGGGGTTCTTCTTGACGTCGGCCATGAGGTCGGCCAGGGTCTTGTACTTGCTCGTCTTGAGCACGGCGAACGTCGTCGGTCCCCGGTTCACGTTGCCCAGAAAGTCGAAGTCCTTGATGGTGTATTTCACTTTCCCCATGATGGGACCGACGATGGCCTGGGGGAAGTTCGTCATGCCGATGGTGTAGCCGTCGGGCTTGGCGTTCGCTATCGCGTTGAACCCGATGTTGCCGCCGGCGCCGGGCTTGTTGATGATGGCGATCTTCGCGCCCTTGCCCAGGTGTTTTTCCAGAAAGGGAACGAAGGCGCGCGACGTCCTGTCCGATCCGCCCCCGACCCTGTAGGCGACGATGTAGTTGATGGCGCGCTCGGGATAGGCTGCTTCCGCCGGGGCCGAATCGACGAACCCCACTGATACCAGAACACCAAAGGCGATGATGCATTTCATGAGCTTGGACATCAGGCTTCCTCCATGAGCAGGTTTTACCCGGATTTCAGTTCAATCCTGTGAATTCGGCTCCTTTTTCCTTGCGGTATCTCGCAGCGAGAGAGAAAGTGAATGGACCGGACTTCCTCAAGCGGCGCATGACTCGCATGAAATATGGATGCCCACCATGATAGAGAATCCGTAAAGACGGCACAAGCGCGGCTCATCAGGGGTTGTTTGAAGAAGTTCTTGTCAAGGGAGTAACCCCCCAACCCCCCTTGTCAGGGGTTGTTGAAAAAGCCCCCCGACAGGGTAAAACCAACCCCCCCTACCCCCCCTTGTCAGGGGGGCAAGAAAAAGCAAAGTCTCTCTTTCCGGCGAGGGGGTATTGCCTTTTTATACCCCCCTGACAAGGGGGGGTAGGGGGGGTTGGTTTTCCAGTCGAGTGGCGCTTCTCCTCCAGCTCTGAAAAGGGCGACTCTTCCGACAACCCCCATCAGCAAAGAGAGCGCAGGAGGGATTTTCTGTCCTCGAGCTTCCAGACGCCCCCTTCGAGCCGCTCCCTGCGCCTGTCGGCGTGCCATTTGCGGTAGGCAATGACGCGGGGGGCTGAGATCATCTCGCTCTCCATCAACTGGGCCGCGAGTTTTTCGGGGATGGGTTCTGCACTCCCGCCCACCGGGTAGCCGAACTCGACGAGCAGATCCCCCATCACGACTTCCAGCGCGGATACGTCGTCCGCCGGCAGGCGCGTCTTGTACATCTCGCAGTATTTCGTGGAGATGGGCCGCCCGCTCTTCACGTGGTTGGGAAGGGAACTCCAGCTTTTCGAGGAATTCGTCTCGTGGTGGGCCAGCATCTGCGGGTCGAAATCCTCGCCCAAAAATTCGCACAGCTTTTTGAGCTCGTTCTCAGGCTCCGCGCACAGATCCTCATAACGGATGACGTAGTAATCCGGTTCTCCCATCCGTTTTCCCGATTCGTGCGCCGCGCCCGTGAAATCCTTCCAGACGTGGGCGCCCGAATATACGTTCTCGGGCAGCATCTCGGGCGAGTCGGCGATGTCGATCGCCATGTCGCGCCCATCCCTCACGATGTGGACGAACTGCGCATCCGGGAAATCGCCCTTGATCTCCTCCATCCAGAACGAATTGCGGGGGGATTTCTCGCCCCACCGCTCCTTGCCCGTGCTCTCGGCGTAGTGGCGGTGAAGCGCGTCATACAGCCCACGGAAGCTAGGCTCGGCAGAGGCGGAAACGAGGTCCCCGGGCGTGATATCGAGCTTCATGTTCTTGATGAAGGGACTCTCGAAGATGTCCTCGGCAAGCGCTGTGAGGTTCTCAGGCCTCGAAAGATCGCCGTAGCTGTAGAGGTAGGGGTAGACCATCTCGTACAGCCAGGCGGGGGAGGGCACCGCCAGGCGCGGGTGGGCGTCCAGGATGAGCCGGAACAGGGTCGAGCCCGACCGGGGGGCGCTGATGATGAATACGGGTCTGGAAAAATCCGGCATGTTTCCTCCTTCATGGACTCCTGGGCGTTTCTCCGCTCGGGCGAGTATTACGGCTCTCTCTCCCGCACCCGGTGGCATGGCGTGTGGGCGCATTATACGGGCGCGCCCGCCCGGAGCCTAACCGGGTGAGGCGATCATCGAATGACGGTGAGTAATCTCGATTGAAAGAGAGGGAATCCCACGTTAGGACAGGCACGGGGGCCTGTCCCTACAGACCCTTTTTGTCGAGAACTAAACAACCACTCCCCCTTGGGGGGCTTGTTGAGAAACCCCCTCGCCTTTCATCCTTGCAACCGCGCGGTCGATGCGATTAACTGAACACACCGTATCGGTGAAATGAATACGAGCCTGAAAGGAGTCCGGGATGGACAGATTCGCCTTCGATTTTGTTCCCCTCCCCGCTGAGCGGAGCATGGAAAAGCCCAGGACCAGCGGGATCACCATGATGATCGACAAGGGGGAGACCATCGAATATCTCCAGGGACTGCTCCGGATGAGCGGCCCGTTCATCGACCTGGGCAAGATCGCGGTGGGCACCTCGCGCCTCTATCTCGAGGATTATTACCGCGAGAAGCTCGAACTGTTCAAAAGCCACGAGGTCAAGCCCTTCATCGGCGGACAGTTTCTGGAATTCATCTTCGCCACGCAGGGCTGGGGCGGGGTGGGGCCCTATTTCGAGGCGGCGGCGGAATACGGGGTGGAGGCGATAGAGATTTCCGACAACTGCGTCGCCCTGTCCGACGGCGAGAGGGAGCGCATGGTGCGCTCGGCGGTGGATGCCGGCCTGGAAGTCCACGGCGAGGTGGGCTCCAAGACCGGCAAGCAGGACGCGGCGGCGTTGATCTCCCAGGCGAACATCTGCATGGATGCGGGCGCCTCGGTGGTGCTTTTCGAGGCGGCGGAACTCATGCCCGGCGGGGAGGCCGACCGCGCCCTGATCGATTCGATCCGCGACCGGATGGACTTGCCCAAAGTCATTTTCGAACTTCCCGGCTGGTGGATCGAGGGCACGACGAACAACGTCATCTACGAGCTTCAGAAATTCCTGCTCACCGAATTCGGCCCCGACGTGAACATCGGGAACGTGCCTCCCTGGATGACGTTCAATTTAGAGGCCCTGCGCTGCGGCCTCAGCTCGGTCGGCCCGACGGAGCGGAGCTTCGAATCCGCGGGATGAGGAAAACGGGGTCGCTCCCTGATAGCGGGCTCCTCGAACGTTCGCTTGCGCGATAAACCGCCTTACCTTACTATGTTGTGCATACATACATCGCCATAGTTGGTCCATCTTCTTTCCTCGTTGTGAAGGGTTATTGATGGGCACGAAATGCGCGTGGTTTTCATCTGCGATACGCCATCTTCACTTCCCGCGACCCAATTTTATTGCGTTTCCTCCGGTTGAACGGCGTCCGAAGCCGATCTCCGGTCGTTCTTTCCATCCCCAAAAGGAGGTACGGATCATGCGTAACAGACTCTGGCGTCTCCTGTATGTCCGTGGAGCCGCCCTGACAGGCCTGGCGGCCATGTCCCTCACAGGCGTCCTTTTGAGTTCCGCGCCCGTCGAAGCCGCCAAGGTGTATCTCAACTTCGCGGGCAGCCGGCCCGGCGGCGGGTGGTTTTACATGGCGGGCGGCCTCTCCCCCATCCTGACCCGCGAGATAAAAAACCTGAACGTGGTGGCGGAATCCACCCAGGGCGACGTGGAGAACGTGCGCCGCATGGCCACGGGGGATCTGGACATGGCCATCGTCCACGCGCCGACCATGGCGGAGGCGTATCTCGGGGTGAGGTCCTTCAAGGGCAAGAAACCGGCCAAGGACATCCGCGTGATCATGAAATTCTACGACAGTCCCTTCGGGGTGCTCACGCTCAAGAAATCGGGCATCAAGACCTTCGATGATCTCAAGGGCAAGACCATCGCCGGCGGCCCGGCGGGCAGCGGGAGCATCAAGAACTTCAAGATGGCGCTTCAGGCCTTCGGGCTGCTGGACACGGTGAAGATCCGGTACCTGACATACGCGGATGAGACCAACGCCATGATCGACGGCACGCTCGACGCCGCGGCCCAGAACGGGCTGCACTCGGCCTGGACCCTCTCGCTGGACGCGCAGCGTCCCCTTCGCCTCGTGCGCATGAGCGAGGCGCAGCGCAAGTTGTTCATCAAGACGTATGCGGGATTCTGGCTCGGTACCTACGATCCGACAAAAGTGTTCAAGACCGTCAAGGAGCCCTACCCCACGATATGGAACACGGTCTTCTGGGTGGCCAACAAGCGCGTGCCCGAGAAGATCGCCTACGACATCGTGAAGACGGTCTTCACCCCCAAGGTCAAGAAGGTGCTGCCCAAGATCCACAGGCTGATGCGCGGGATAGACGCCGGAGTGGAGGAGGCGAAGAAGTCCGGGTTGCCGATGCATCCGGGAGCGGCCCGGTACTGGCGTGAAAAGGGAATGAAGAAGTAAATCGCAAAGCCGGGAGTTTCGCCCGGGTCCCGTGGCCTCATCCGTTGGCTGCGCGGCCCGGGCTCTCCCTCGCCGAGGAGTGATTCGATGGCTCGTCAACCGGGGCTGCCCCAGACGAGGCGGCTCGAAGGAGCGGTGCGTTACGCGATGGTGGCCGTCGCCGTCGCGTTCTCCCTTTTCTACATCTACACGGGAACTTTCGGGATTTTCTCGACGCACAGCCACCGCGGGTTCTACCTGATCTTCACCGGCATCCTCCTGTTCCTCCTCTACCCGGCGGGCGCCTCCTCCCCGCAGAACCGGCCCAGCGCCGTCGACTGGTTCCTGATAGCGCTCACGGTCTTCGCCACCTATTACTGGATATGGGACACGCCCTACCGCGCGGAGCGCATGGGCGAGCCCACGGCGATGGACATGGTCATCGGCGGCATGCTGATCGTCGTCTCCTTGGAGATGGGCAGAAGAGTGCTGGGAAACGTGCTGCCGATCCTGGCGCTGATCTTCATCGTCTACGCCTACGTGGGTCCCTGGCTGCCGGACACCGTCTTCGCCCACAAGGGATTCTCCGCCCAGCGCATCCTGGAGTTCATGGCTTCTGAGGTGGCGGTGTTCGGCGTCGTCATCAACGCCTATGCGTCCTACGTCTTCCTGTTCATCGCCTTCGCCGCTTTCCTGGAAGCGGCCGGCGGCGGTGAGTTCCTGGTGCAGTTCGCCAACGCCCTGGCCGGCCGCAGCCGGGGCGGGCCGGCCAAGGTGGCCGTTATCTCCAGCGGATTCGTGGGCTCCATGATGGGCAGCGGCGTCGCCAACGTGGTGGCCACCGGGTCGTTCACCATCCCCCTGATGAAGCGCACGGGCTACCGGCCCCACATCGCCGGCGCGGTGGAGGCCGCAGCCTCCACGGGAGGCCAGTTCATGCCGCCCATCATGGGCGCGGCGGCGTTCATCATCGCCGCCATCACGGAGATTCCCTATGTGAACGTCATCGCGGTCGCCGCCGTCCCCGCCGTGGTCTATTTTTTATCGGTTCTCTTCTTCGTTCATATCGAGGCGGCCAAGGAGGGCATCCGCCTGGTTCCGGCCGAAGAGGTTCCGGCCTTGAAGAGCGTTCTCATGAGCGGAGGACACCTTCTTCTGCCCGCCTTTCTTATGGTTTTCGTGCTCATCCAGGGGCACTCTCCCAACCTCGCGGCCGTGGTGGCCATCTATTCCATACTCGTGGTGAGTTTTTTGCGCCGCGAGACGCGCCTGACGCCCCAGCGCCTTCTGGACGCTCTCGTGCTGGGGGCGCGGAATTCGCTGGTCGTGGGCGCCACGGCGGGCGTCGTGGGCCTGATGATCGGCGCCATCATGCTGACCGGATTGGGGATCAAGTTCAGCGATTTCATCATCAACGCCACCGGCGGTTACCTGTTCCTCACGCTCACGCTCGTGGGCGTCGTCTGCTATATCCTGGGAATGGGCATGACGGTGGTGGCCGCCTACGTCGTGGTTTCCGTCATCGCCGTGCCCGCTTTGCAGCAACTCGGCGTTCCGCTTCTGGCCTCTCACTTGGTCGTCTTCTGGTTCATCCTCACCTCGGGCGTTACCCCGCCCGTTGCGCTCGCCGCCTTCGCGGCGTCGGGCATCGCGCAATCAGACGTCAACCAGACGGCGTATGCGGCGCTGCGCATGTCGCTCGCGCTCCTCATCACGCCTTATCTGTTCGCCTACACCAATCTCCTGGAGGTGGGCAATTTCGGACCCATGCTGCTGACGGCGGTCAGCGTCACGCTCGGTTTCCTGGCCATGGTCGGCTGCCTGCAGGGGTATCTGCTGGCGCCCGTCTCGACGGGGCTCCGCGCCCTGCTGGGGGCGTCCGCCGTGCTTCTGTTCATGCCTTCGCTGCTTCTGCGCGCGCTGGGATTCCTGGGTCTGGCGGGCGTACTGGTTTCCCAGAAGTGGGCCGGAAGCCAGGATTGAGGCGGGAATTCCTTGCCGTGGATGAAGTGAGGTAGTTCGCCCCCGATTGCATTTCATATCCGCTCGGCTAAAATGGCCGACTACCGATAGTTCGACAGATCAGCGCTCCGGCGCAGAAATCCCCGTTTTGGAAGCCGCAGGACCCGGCGGCGGAAACGTCAAGAAGGAGAGCACGACATGGTGGAACGCAGAAGCTATTCGGGAATCCTGCCCGCGATGCAGGTTCCCATGCTGGACAACATGGATATCGACGAGGCCGAGCTTCGCCGCTTCTCCGGGTGGCTGGCCGGATTCGAGGGGGTGAACGGACTCGTCACCAACGGCCACACGGGCGAGGTGTTCTCATTCACGGCGCGCGAGCGCGCCGAGGTGACGAGAATCGTCGCCGACGCCGTAGGCGGAAGCGTGCCGGTCATCTCGGGTCTCGCGTGCGAGGGCATCCGCGACGGCGTCGAACACGCCGAGATGGCCAGGGAGGCCGGGGCCGACGGACTGCTCGTGATGCCATTTCACCACTGGCTGCGC
>JAPOYD010000178.1 GCA_026706735.1 Nitrospinota bacterium
CCAGATGGGCCAGTTCCGCTTCAAGAAGAACCGAAAGGGCGAATACATCCCGCTCGGCGGCGAAGTGCCCGAGGGGATGAAGAAAAAACGCGCCTGCGTCCACATGTCCATGAACGTAGGCGAGAGGTGCTACGGCGCGTGGTGGGATTCGGGCTTCATCATCCTCGACATCGCCGACATCACGAACCCCACCCTCATCAGCCACACCCAGTGGCCGCCCGAGGAGAGTTCGGCCACGCACTCCGTGCTGCCCCTGCCCGAGCGGAACATCTGCATCGTGTCGGATGAATGCACCGCCGAAGACATGGAGGACATCGAAAAGCAAATCCGCGTGATGGACATCAGTGATGAGAAAAACCCGGTGGTGCTTTCCACCTTCCCGCATCCCGAGGGCGATTACGCCGAGCGCGGCGGACGCTCCGGCCCCCACAACCTGCATGAGAACCGCCCGGATTCGCTGATCGATCACAACCGGGTCTACATGACCTGGTTCAACGGCGGCCTGCGCGTATTCGACATCGAAGACCCGCTCAATCCTAAGGAAGTCGCCCACTACGTGCCCGAAACGCCCAAACGCGACCCCATCCGCCCCCTGTGGGGGAGAGACTACGAACTCCTGCAGGTCCAGGTGGACGACGTCTACATGGCCGCCGACGGCAGGGCCTACATCAGCGAACGCCTCGGCGCGGGCGTGTGGATACTGGAGTCTGATTTTTAGGGGAGGTTTCGAAAAAACCCATCATGTGAAAAGTGTAGGCGGCGCATTCGCCGCGCTCGCGCGCCATACCTCCCTGGGCCCGGACAGGTCCGGCGACCCGCGACGATACCCCTTCCTCATCCCGAACAGGTGCGCTCGCGCGCCGTATCGAGAGTTTGACCCGACCGGGGAGGGAGGGTCAAATGGGGCGTACCGGGAACACGTCGAAAGGGAGCGCCCCTTCAACAAACCGAGGAGGCCCTTCGATACAAACGCTCCTTCGCCGGGGCTGTTGAAAAAGTCCGCCCCGCTCGCTCTCCCCCTGCCTGCGAAACCAACCCCTCACCAGTCGCGTTTGACCCTTGGGGCATGTTCGATTTTTTGGAGAAGCAACGGTCTTGGACATGGGCTTTCATGGTTCAACTCTACGATATGCAGTTTCGATTCGAGTGTAATCAGGAGTTCTACCAGCCGCAGGAGCCGAGCGATACAGCATCGCATGTTTCTGGTGGTGCGGATGCGTTCCTGTGAACACCCCGGTTTGTTGTGTCAAATCGCAGAATGCAGATAACATGGACAATCATCAAATCTGGACTTAGCCGGTTCGTTTGCGTTTACTGAAAAAGGGGAATTTCGATGAGGATCTCTTTGGCGGCAGTAGCCGCTTATGCAGTGCTGGCGGTGATGATATCTCATGCCGGAACTCTTGCGCCGGCGCCTGAGGTCATCGCCGAATACGACCGCAAGTTCATCGAGCGTTCGGGTGCCCAGACGCTTGAGGAGCTGTTGGACACCGGCATCATCCGCTACTTTTTCACCGGGGGACGGGATCTGCTCGTCCTGGTGAACGGTAGACCCTACGCCACCACCGGTCAGAATCTGGATTCCCTGCCACTCTCGGCCGTGGAGCGCATCGAGGTTCTGAGAGGCGAGAGTCTGAGCACGCTGGGCGGCCACGCCGCCATAAACGGCGCGTTCAACATCGTACTCAGAAAGGACCTGGACGGCTTCGAGACGCGCACGGTTACGCGGATGCCGAGCCGGGACGGCGGGGACGGCTTGCAAGGCAGTATCTTCTGGGGCGGCGCGGTCGGCAAGGGAGGACGCATGACCATCGGCGTGGACATACTGGACCGCCAGGAAATCCTCGGCAAGAACCGGGAGCACAGCCGCTCCGAGTGGGTCGAGGGCGGCAGCTTCAGCCAGGCCAAGAATATCAGTGTCGGCGGCAACACCGTCTATGTCTCCCAGGTAGACGACCAGGGAGAATTTGCCGGCTTGAGGTCCGTACCACTGGGGGACTGCGACCCGGCGCTAGGCTATGTCGGCCCGCTCAGCAATCCGCCCGGCATCCGCACGGGCGACGAGGGCTGTGGTTTCGCCTATGGAAACTTCTGGTGGGACACGCCCAGCTATGAACAGAAGAGCGCCATCCTGAACCTGGCGCATCCGCTCGGAGAGGACGCCGAACTCCATCTTGACGCGAACTTCAGGCAGGGCCGCGGGGCGTTCCGCTACGCGCCGTCGATCGACGTGTTTTCCTTTACGCCGAACGAGACGTTGCTGGATGAGCTCAGGAGAGCAGCCGGCTCCGACTTCCAGTTGGGAGAAAACGACGAGTTCGTCGTGGGGCACCGCTTTATCGGCCACGGCAACCGTGACTGGGTGACGGATACCGAGGAATACGACATTTCCGCAAGCGTTGAGGGTCGTCTGGCTGAAGGTCTCGGCTATGATGTGCGCGTCAGCGCCTCCCGGCTGGAACAATCCGTGTCCGGCGACACTTTCGTGCATGCCGGCAAGATCAGGGAAGAGATCGCCAGCGGGCGTTACAACCTCGTGAACCCGTTGGACCCGCGAAATTCCGCAGCGATCGAGAACAGCAGCTTGCAGGAGGAGGACGATTTCAGTTCGGAGTATCTTGGCGCCCGGCTGGCGCTGGAGGGCTCCGGCTTCGCTATCGGCGGGCGCCAAACGTCATGGACCGCAGGGGTCGAACTGGAGAGCGTGGACGTGCAGCGCCTCCTGGTCTTCCGGGACAGGGAAGGCCGTACCCATAAAGTGACCGAGGTGCTCGGTTCCGGAGGAACCAGCTATGCCGGCAAGCGAGACATCGCCGCGGCCTTTGCGGAGATGTCCCTGCCGCTGGCCGACAAACTGGAAATCAGGGTCGGGGGGCGCGGCGATGAATACGACGATATAGGCGGATTGGAATCGTGGCGCTTCGGGGCCGAATACCGGCTGACCGACATCGTCACGCTGCGCGGCTCGTGGAGCGCGGGGGAGACGTCGCCCTCGATGCGGCATATCTACAGCGACGCGGCGCAGGACCACCCTTATATCGTTTGCGACCCTGGGAGCGGACCGCCGCCCCGCGAATGCGATAGCCCGAACTACCGGCAGGTGACGCGCGAGACAAGCGGCAACCCGGGTCTCGATCCCTCAGGCTCCGAGATGCTCTCTATCGGCGCCGAGGCCCGCAAAGGGCCGTTCTATCTCGTCGCGGACTGGTATCGGCTCACAACATCCGACCTCTCGGGACAGAACAGCGCCACCTGGGCCATGTTGAACCTGCAGGAATGCCAGGGCGGCAACCGGAAGGACTGCATCGAGCGCATCGGCGGCGACATCACCATACACGACAGCTTTGCGAACGTTGTAGATACCGAGATTTCGGGCGTGAATTTCCGATACGGCGCGCGCATGAGAATGGATTGGGGCGTTATCGGGTTGCGCGGGTTCTGGCGGCACGTCAGCAGCTCCGAACAGCATATCGCGGGCGAAAAGCAGCGGTATCCCCTCCCCCGGGATGCCGTGCGCGTCGAAGTCTCGGCCGGGCGTGGCAATCTCACCGCTTTGTGGTCCACGAACTACCGCTCCGAAATCGAGAGTCGGTCGGGCGAAGGGAGGTTCAAGTCCTGGACCGGCCACGATGTGACGCTCGACTGGAAGCGGCCGCTGGGGCTGGACAGCTTGCGGGTGACCGCGGGCGTGTACAACGTCACCGACGCCAAACTCTCGACGCATACAGCCAACCCCTCCGATACAGACGGGCCCACCGCAGCCGGTTGGGGCCGCACTTTCTTCCTCACCCTCAACATGCGGTTCTGAGAGTCCGCTTGAGAATGTTCAGGGAAAGAGGATGGAGCGGAAACAGTGCCCGTGGAAATTTCCACGGGTTCTGCGAACAGGCGCCCTTGACGTACGGTGGCCTGCTAACTGTGTAGTGGTCCCTCTACGCGGTTATGTATTATGTATGAGGTGTCGGATTCTATATGGGAGAGGAGTGTCATGCGGACGCTCCGGCCCGCACAACCTGCACGAGAACCGCCCCGGCTCCCTCATCGACCAATCCAAAGTCTACATGACGTGGTTCAACGGGGGCCTGCGCGTGTTCGACATCGAAGACCCGCTGAAGCCCAGAGAAGTCGCCCACTACGTGCCCGAGACGCCCAAACGCGACCCCATCCGCCCCCTGTGGGGGAGAGACTACGAACTCCTGCAAGTCCAGGTGGACGACGTCTACATGGCGACCGACGGCAGGGCCTGCATCAGCGAAGCCTGGGAGCGGGCGTGTGGATACTGGAGTCCGATTTTTAAGGGGGTTTTGACGAATCCGTATACCCTGCACCGCCTACATACACCCTGATTTAAGCTTCAGGCCCTCACCCCAGCTTCTCGGCGAAAAACGCGAGCGTCTTCTCCCAGGAGTCCTCACTTTGGGCGGCGCGGAAGCGCTCGGGGTTGTCCTCCCACTGAAAGGCGTGGCCAGCGCCGTCGTAGCGGTGGAAGACGTATTCGGCGTCCGCGTTCTTGAGCGCCGCCTCGTAGTCGTCCACGTCCTCGGGCGAGGGGTTCTGATCCTCGTTGCCGAACACCCCGATGACGGGGCACGCGACGTTGCCCGTCAGCTCGATGGCGGGCGGATTGCCCGCGCCGCGCACCTCCTTCACGCCGCCGCCGTAGAAGACCGCGCACGCGGCGTAGCGCGAATCCGTGCATGCGCCCAGCCAACTCACGCGCCCGCCCCAGCAATGGCCCACGATTCCGATCCGGTTCGCGTCCACGCTTTCCAAGGCCGCCAGGGCGTCGAAGCCCGCTTTGAGGTCCAGCGCCGTCTGCGCGTCGTTGAACTCATCGCGCTTTATCTGCATGTCGTCTTCTTTCGACCACCAGTGGTAGAGAAAGGGAACCGACACCGCGTAGCCGTTCGCCTGGTAGCACGCAGCCGTCTTGAGCGTGAAGGGGTCGCCATCGATCCCCTGATGCCCCGGTATGTGTTGGCAGAGCACCAGCCCCGGATGGGGGCCAGCGCCTTCAGGCTCATACAGGTAAATCTCCATCTCACTGCCCTGAACCTGCGTCGTCTCGATACGGTAACTCATCTTGTTCCCTCTCCTTTATAAAGATGAAGCCGCGTGATTTGCTCAAAGACTACAACAAGGAAACGCTTCGCGCATGGCCGGAAGCGCTCTCCCCGGGGTTGTTGAAAAAGTCCACCAAAGGAACGTACTGAATTTCACTCCCCCCTTGAGGGGGAGTCGAAGAGGCTGAGCGGTTTGTGCGAAGGCCGATTCGGTGGGGGGAGCTTTTTCTGTGGCATGTCCCCCCACCAACTCGCCTGCGGGCTTCGCCCTTGCCTCGTTGACTCCCCCTCAAGGGGGGAGTGATTCCTTCTCTCCGTCAATCGGTTAGATACGTTGAACCGCGAAATCAGGACTTTTCCAACAACCTCACCTGATGCGCCTCAGGCGTCCTCGAACACGAGATTCTGCGGGTTTCCCCGAACAAAGGCCTCCACGTTGTCCACCGATATGCGCGCTTCCCGCTCCACCGCCCCCTCGGTGTGCGCGGCGACGTGGGGGGTGAGGACGACGTTATCGAGCGAGCGGAACGGGGAATCCCCCGCCAGGGGTTCCTCCGGCTCGAACACGTCGAGGCCGGCACCCGCGATCTTCCGCTCGCGCAGGGCATCGAGCAGGGCGTCCATGTCCACGAGCGCCGCGCGCGAGGTGTTGATCAGAAACGCCTCAGGCTTCATCTGCGCGATGCGTTCTCTGGAAATGATTCCCCTCGTCTCGGGCGTCACGTGAAGCTGTATCGTCACGAAATCGCAGCGCATGCAATCATCTAGCGTGATCGCCCGCGCACCTGCACAGGCGGCGCGCTCGGCCGTCATGTTCCTGGACCACGCCAGCACCTCCATCCCGAAGCCCTGCGCCATGGGGACGACCTTGCTCCCGATGTGCCCGAAGCCGATCACCGAGAGCGTCTTGCCGAGAAGCTCCACGCCCCGGACGCGCTCCCACTCCCCCGCCCGCATGGCGGGTCCCTGAAACGGCAGCCGCTTCGCCAGGGCGAGCGCCAGCATCATCGTGTGCTCGGCCACCGAGGGACTCCCGGCGCCCGGCGTCACGGCGACGGATACGCCCCGCTCACGCGCGCGCTTCATGTTCACCGCCCGGGGGCGCGTGCCCCACACCGAGATGAGGCGAAGCCCCCGCGCGGCATCGAGCAGGGCGGCGTTCCTGAAGTCCGTCTGGTAGCGCACGGTCAGGATGATTTCCGCATCGGCGATGCGCGCGGCCATCTCCTCTTCACTCACAGGCCGCCCGGTGAAGTGGGCCACCTCACCTAGTTCCATGAGGCGCGCGAGCTGGGGCGAGTCCGTGAAGTTGCCCTCGTAGTCGTCCGGTATCACGATTTTCATGCGCGTACGCTCCAATCCTTCCCTTCCGGGCGTTGTTGCCCCCTCAAGGGTCGTTCTTCCCTCCCCGGGAAGACAGATACCTGCGGTGCATTCGCCGCCCCGGTCGCGGCAAACGCTCGCTCATCGGGGCTGTTGAAAAAGTCCACAGAAGGAGCACGCCGAGTTTCACTCCCCCCTTGAGGGTCTGGCTTCCCGAGGGGAAAGCCAGACGAAGAGGCCGAGCGGTTTGTGCGAAGGCCGATTCGGTGGGGGGAGCTTTTTCTGTGGCATGTCCCCCCACCAACTCGCCTGCGGGCTTCGCCCTTGCCTCGTTGACTCCCCCTCAAGGGGGGAGTGAAATTCAAAAGCGTGCGCGCAACTCAAAATTGCTTCCCGGGACTTTTTCAACAACCACCCCTGGGGCGGCGATACGCCTCATCGACCAAAAGGTTTACGTATCCACGGTATACCCCAATATGATTGACAGAACATAGCGTCTCAAGTAGTCCTATGGAATCGGATGAAACGACGCTTTCCACCTCGCTTTCAGAGGATGCGCCCGAACGCCATGATCCCGGACTTAAGCCCCGAAGAATCCGAGATGGTGCGCCGCGCGCGCCGGATTGCGCGTGAGGACATCCTCCCCATCGCCGCGGCGAGGGACAGGAACTACGCGCCCGGCGAGGCCTATCCCTGGCATATCGCCGACAAGCTCGATGCCGCAGGCTTGAGGACGCTCACCGTGCCCGAGAAGTTCGGCGGCTTCGGCGCGCGCCATCTGGTGCAGGCCATGGTGGCCGAAGAGATCGCCTACGGCGATCTGGGCGTCGCCGTCTCGATGGATCAGACCTACAAGTTCACCCAACTGCTCACGAACGAGACCACGCAGGCGCAGCGCGACCTGTACCTCGAAGACTTCATGAACGACCCGAGGGCGCTCCTCGCCCTCGCCACCACGGAGCCCCAGAGCGGAACCGACACCTTCCTCATGTACGACGCGCCGGGCGCCGGCCCGCGCATGACGGCGAAGCGGGAAGGCGACTTCTACATCCTGAACGGCACCAAGCACTACATCAGCAACGGAGGACTTGCGAAGTATTACTTCATCTTCGCGAGGACGGCGCCCGAGAAGAAGATGAGCGAGGGCCTCACCTGCTTCCTCGTGCCGCGCGACACGGAGGGCTTTGAGATCGGCGAGGCGCACTCGAAGCTCGGCAGGCGGCTTCTTCAAAACGGGGAACTCGTGCTCAGAAACTGCCGCGTGCCCGCGCACAACCTCTTCGGCGAATGGAACGGCGGCCTCTCGATACTCAAGCGCATGGTGAGCGGCGCGCTCATCCCGGTGATGGGCCCCTCGCGCTTGGCCTACGACCTCGCAAGGGCGGCGGCGCAGGAGAACGGCGCGGCGGATGAGCAGTGGGCGCAGATGGCGCTCACGGAAATGTATATGCTGATTGAGGCGGCGCGAACCTACCTGTATTCTGCGGCATGGCATGCGGAAAAGCCGACGGACGATTCGAAACGCCGCCTGATGTCCAAGGTGTTCGCCTCCGAAGCGGGCATCAGGGTCTGCCGCACCGCGATGGAGATCTGGGGGAGGACGGGCGCGACGTATCACGACGACAGGCCGACGCCCGAGAAATGCTGGCGCGACGTGCTGAGCTATCTCCACGGCTTCGGCACGAACGAGGCGGTGAAGCTAAAGGCCGCGCCGCTTCTGGCCCCCGCCGGCGTGGATGAATGGTAAACTGAAACCTGCGACATTTTAGTCTACACCCGAGAAGAAAAAGGAGACCCCAATGCCCGCATACAAGAAATCGGACGCACGCGCCTACTGCAAGGAGAACATGCAGGGTATCTGGGCCGCCATCCCCTACCCCTTCGATGAGAACGACAACATCGACGAGGCGGGCCTGCGCGCCGACATCCGCCATTACATCGACGACCTCGACATCAAGGGTTTCTTCGTCGGCGGGTTAATCGGCGAGTTCTGGTGCCTCACCAAGGAAGAGCGCCTGCGCGGCCAGGCGATCGCCTGCGACGAGGCGGGGGACGTGCCCATCATCGCACACACCGGCCATACTTCGGCCAAAGAGGCCATCGAACTCACCAACGCGGCGATCGAGGCGGGCGCGACCTACGCGATTCTGGCGAACCCCTACCTCGGCGCGCAGGGCATTCCCGAGCGCGTGCGCGCCTATTTCCGCGAATTCTGCGGCAACGTGGACATCGGCGTGTCGCTCTTCAACACGGCGGCGACGGGCTATTCCCTCTCGCCGGCCCTCGTGCGGCAGATCGTCGACGACAACGAGAACATCTGCTGCATCAAGAACGCACAGCCCAAACCCCACTGCGACGGGGTGCGCGAAGCCGTGGGTGAGGACATCGTCGTGAGCGACCCGATGGAGACCCAGTGGTTCTTCAGCCGGGCCTATCACAAACAGCAGACCTTCATGAGCGGCCCGGACCCGTTTCTCATGCAGCGCACCGGCAACCTGGGGATGCAGCGATACACCGACCTGATCGACGAGGGGAACCTCGAGGAAGCCTGGACCGCGCGCGAGTCCATGAACCCGATGCGGCGCGTGGCCGACAAGTGGCTGTGGGAGCCCTGGACCCGTGGGGCGTTCCCCATCGCCGCGCTCAAGAACTGGATGGACCTGATGGGCATGCACGGCGGCCCCACGCGCGCGCCGATGATCCCCCTGAGCGCGGATGAGCAAGCGGAGCTGACCTCGGATCTCAAGAGCGTGGGCCTCATCGACTAGCCCCGGCCCAAATTCCGCGTTCATAAGGATTCGGCGCATGGATTTCGCTCCCGGAGAGGCCACCCTCGCGCTTCAGGGCCTGGCGCGCGATTTCGCGCGTCAGGAGATCGCTCCGCGCACGGATGCGCTCGATCAGGAAAAAGACCCGGAAAACCGCTTTCCCCGCGAGATTCTGGAAAAAGGCGACGCCCTGGGCCTGCGCACCCTCCCCGTCCCGGAGAGCTTCGGCGGCGGAGGCGCCGATCTGCTCAGCCTTTGCTTCGTGGCGGAGGAGATCGGCTGGGGAGATCTGGGCGTCGGCGTCATCTACGCGCAGGACTGGTCGCTCGCAAACGCCGTATCCCGCCTGTGGGACGAGGCCGGCTTCGTGGCGTTCGCGGAAAATTTCGTTCAGGATCACGCGCTCCATCTGGCCTACGTCAAAATAGCCGACGCGCCCGCGCCTGAAGACAAAAGCCCCTATACCTCCGATGCGCGTCAGAGTGCGGTCATTCAGCAGGACGGCGACGGCTTTCGTCTTAACGGCGGCGCCCGGCACGTGCTGAACGGCGCGGCCGCCGGTCTGTTACTCCTGGAATCAGACTCCGCAAATGAGAACGAGCGGCGTATCTTTCTGCTGGAAAATCGAGATGGCTCAGGGGTCGAGGTCGCTCAATATCATGACCCGATGGGAATGCGTTCCTGCCCGGACGTCGACCTGCGCTTTGAAGACGTGAAGCTCGACCACCCGCTCGATTGCACGGACGAGAAGTGGCGGAACGCGGCGCACGCCCTCCGCATCCTCCCTGCGGCGGCTGCAATCGGAACATCGAGAAAATCCCACGAGCACGCGCTCGAGCACGCGCGCGAGCGCGTACAGGGGGGGAAACCCATCATCGAGCACCAGACGGTGGGCTTCATGCTTTGTGATAACCTCATGGAACTAGACGCCGCCAGAAGAAGCCTCCAGGCGGCGGCCTGGGCGGCGGAGCATGGCGAGGACGCGGAACCCTGGCGGAGTTTTCTCGCAAAGGCCTTCGCAACCGAATCGTGCGAGCGCGTCGCGCGCCGTGCGATGGAGGTATGGGGCGGCGCGGGCTACATGACCGAAGCGCCCATGGAGAGGCTCGTGCGCGACGTCGTGGCTTTTGCCCACGCATTCGGTATGGGCCACGCCGCGCGCTCCGCCGCGATGGACCTGCTATAAGACAAACTGTGAATGACGCGATGACGCCAAACCATGGAGGATGTGAAATTGAGTGAGAGAATCGCCTACGTCAAGGGCCGGTTCGTGCCGGAATCCGAAGCGACCGTGTCCATCCTGGATCGCGGCTTCCTCTACGGCGATGGCGTGTACGACGCATCGCGCACGTTCAACGGGCAGCCCTGGCACCTGAGGGCGCACATCGACAGGCTCTATCTCTCGTGCCGCTACGCGCGGCTCGACCCCGGCATGAACGCGGACGAGATGGAAG
>JAPOYD010000179.1:0-10994 GCA_026706735.1 Nitrospinota bacterium
CGTCGTCCCCAGGCCGTCCGAGTGCGAGGGTCCGCGCCGGATGAGCCAGGCCGACGAGGGGATCGATGAGGTGCGCGAAGCCGTGAACACGCTCATTACCATCCCCAACCAGCGCCTGCTGGGAATGGTCGAGCGTTCCACGCCGATGATGGAGGCTTTCCAGAAGGCGAACAACGTCTTGTTGCAGGCGTGCAAGGGTATCGCCGACCTCATCACAACGCCCGGCCTGATCAATCTCGATTTCGCCGACGTGCGCACCATCATGCGCGACATGGGCGGCAAGGCGCTTATGGGCAGCGGCACGGGCCAAGGGGAGAATCGCGCCGTCATCGCCGCCCAAAACGCCATCAACTCTCCATTGCTCGAGGAGGGGACCATCGAGGGTTCCCGAGGCGTGCTCATCAACATCACGGGCGGAAAGGATCTCTCCCTGTTCGAAGTGAACGAGGCCTGCAAACTCGTCCATGAAAAAGCGCACCAGGATGCCAACATCATTTTCGGCTCGGTGATTGACGCGAACATGGACAACCAGATTCGCGTGACCGTTATCGCGACGGGCTTCGGGCGGGAATCGAGTCGCGAAGTTCCCCCTCTGGGATCGGAAGCCACGGGCACCGAGGGCGGCAAAATTTCGGTTCCCGCGTATATCCGGCTGAAAAACACCAAGACGCCATCCGGCGTGCCGGACAATCTGGAGGATGACGATCTGGACGTACCCACTTTCCTGCGCAAGCAGGTTGACTAACCCCCCAACGTCGTTCGGCAGAGGGGGCCTCTCTCGCGCCTGACGACGCATTCCCCATGGACGCGACTGGGGGAGAGCATTCTCCCCCAGCCCCGCCTTCCTCAGGACATGGGCTCGTTTCTTGTGGCGTCACGGACCTCTCTTTATAATGAGAGACGGAGAAGAGGTTTCACGAAGAGGTGTTCGATGATTTCCCGTCGTCCGGGATGGGTTGCGGATGAATTCTTTGGAGCGTCAAGAATCCGGCGGCGTTGAATTTCTCAGATCACCCTTGCTGGAAGAACTCGGTTTCTTGCGTCACGGGTTCAGCACCCGGAGAGGCGGGAGGAGCGAGGGCCGCTTCCGATCGCTCAATCTCGGGCGCGCCAGGGGTGAAGTTCCCGAAAACGTAGCGGAAAACAGAAGGCGTTTTTTCGATGCCGCCGGTTTTCCGTCGGGACGCCTGGTGGAGGTAAAACAGGTACACGGTTGCGATGTTCTCGTGGCCGAGCGCATCTCCCCTGAAGAAAAAGCGTGTGGCGACGCCCTGATCACGAATGTCCCGGGCCTGGGGCTGGCAGTTCAGACGGCGGATTGCATTCCCATGCTCATCGCAGACGCTCGGAAAATGGCCGTCGCCGCCGTGCATGCGGGACGCAAGGGGTTGGCCGGCGGCGTTTTGCCCGCGACCATCGAGCGGATGAAAGAGGAATACGGCTGTGACCCCGTGGACATGCGGGCCGTTCTCGGCCCCGCCATTTCCGGGGATTGCTACGAGGTGGGTGAAGAGTGCCTGCCGCCTTTTCGCGAACGGCACGATAACTGGAGAGATTTCACCACGCACCTGGGGCGGGACAAGTGGCTGCTGGACCTTCCCCTGGCGGCGAGGCTTCAGTTGGCCTCGGCGGGGATTCCCGAAAGCCGGATTGGCGCGCCGGGGCCTTGCACGTATTCTGAGTCATCGGCATTTTTTTCCTACCGCCGGGACGGGCCGCCCACGGGGAGGCTGCTCTCGGCGATATGGATAAGCGCCTGAGGGATGCGGTGAGCATGATCGGGCAGCGATACGAGATGGTGAAGGGGCGCGTGGCGGATGCCGCCCTCGCCTGTGGCCGGGATCCGGATGAAATCCGCCTTCTGGCCGTGAGCAAGACCCAGCCCCCCGAGCGCGTCGTCGAGGCCATCGAGGCGGGCGTCGACATCATCGGGGAGAACCGGGTGCAGGAAGCCCAGCGCAAAAGGGGCGAGATCGACCCTGAAGTGGCGGGCGGAGCGAGGTGGCACCTCATCGGCAGCCTGCAAAGGAACAAGGCCCGCGCCGTGCCCGGGCTGTTCGACGTGGTGGAATCCGTCGATTCTCTCGCCTTGGCGCGTGAATTGAACAAGCGCGTGAATGCCGCGGGGGGAGACCCCCTGGACGTGTTCATTCAGGTCAATACCGGAGAAGAGGCCCAGAAGGGCGGGGTCGCCCCGGCGGATGCGATGACGCTCATACGCGAGGCCTCCGGGCTGGAAGCCTTGCGGGTCGTCGGCTTGATGTGCATTCCTCCCCTGGGACGGGAAGCGGAGGAGAGCCGCCCCCATTTCGAGTTGTTGAGGAAGCTGAGGGATGAGGTTAGAGACGCCGGATTCTCCCACGTCAAAGAGTTGTCGATGGGCATGTCGAACGACTTCGAAGTCGCGGTAGCCGAGGGAGCGACGCTCGTCCGCATCGGCACGGCCATTTTCGGGCCGAGGGGAACGAACTGAGTGGAATTTGAATCAGGCCAATCATTTCAGTAGGATGGGCTGGTTCCGGCGTTCGGAGCGATTTCGGGCTCACATGCGAAAGGTGCCTGGATCATGGCGGAAATCCTTGTAATTGGTGGTGGAAACATGGGCGAAGCGCTCGCCATGGGCATGGTGAATTCCGCCTATGCGAAAGTCGATGACATCGTCATCGCGGAACCCCTGGCGGAACGCGCCGAATATCTCAGGGAATCATCGGGATTTCAGGTAGTGCCCGACGGGGCCGAAGCCGCTCCCGGGGCGAACAATGTGGTGGTCGCCGTGAAGCCCCAGGTGCTGGACGTCGTTATGGGCGGGCTTAAACACGCCCTGGCGCACCGCCCGCTCCTGATCTCCGTCGTCGCGGGCGCGCCCACGAGCCGGTTCACGGGAATTTTGGGTGAAGAAGCGCGCGTCGTCCGCGTCATGCCGAATACGCCCGCCCTCGTGGGAGAAGGCGCTGCGGGGCTGTGCGCGGGCGGAGCGGCGTCGGAGGCGGATTTGTCGCAAGCGAGACAACTCCTGGAATCCGTCGGCAAGGCGGTGATTCTGCCTGAGTCGTTGATGGACGCCGTCACGGGCCTGTCGGGCAGCGGTCCCGCGTATGTCTTCCAGTTCATCGAGGCGCTGGCGGACGGCGGGGTGCGGGCGGGCCTGCCGCGTGAGGAAGCGATGCTGCTGGCGACCCAGACCGTTTTGGGCTCCGCGCGGATGCTTATTGAGACGGGAGAGCATCCGGGCCGCCTGAAGGACATGGTGACCTCTCCCGGGGGAACGACCATCGCCGGACTGCACGCGCTCGAAAACGGGGGACTGCGCTCCGCCGTCATGAACGCAGTGAGCGCCGCCGCGCGCAGAAGCGAGGAACTGGGCCGTGGCTAGCCCATTTCTCCAAACGAGGGTTCGTACGTGTTTCTGATATCGAATTTCATGAACGGAATCGGGGTGATTCTCAGTTATCTGCTGACCATCTACATCTGGATCATCATCATCCGCGCGCTTTTGTCGTGGGTGAACCCGGACCCCTATAACCCGATAGTCCAGATATTGTACCGTTTGACGGAGCCGGTGCTGGCTCCCGTTCGTTACCGGATGCCGGACATCGGAGGCATCGATGCGAGTCCGATTGTGGTATTGTTGATCATATTCTTTTTGCAAAGTTTCGTGGTTCAGAGTATTTTTGATCTGGCCAACATGCTGCGTTGATTTTCTCCCGGGGAGCCTTCGATGAAGTTCAGCGGCAACGACGTTCGAAGCCATAGCTTTTCGAGCAAGATGCGGGGCTACGATCGTCTCGAAGTCGATGCCTTCTTGTTCAAGGTGGCCGACTGGCTGGATCAGTCGGTACGGAAGAACGAACAGCTCAGCCTGCAATGCAAGGATCTGTTCGAGCAATACAATAACCTGAGGGAAGAGCACGCTAATCTGCAGAAAATCCTCATCTCCGTGAATGAACTCAGGGATCAGGCCACGGCCAAGTCCGGCGAATTGGTGGAAAAAGCGGAAACCGACGCCGAAGTACTCATTAAAGGGGCCGAAGCCGAGGCGGATAGGATCCGCGGAAAAGCCGAAAAAGATATCGAAAAACTGCGCGAGGAGAAAGAGAGTTTAACGGAGCGCAGGGATAAGCTTCTCAAGGAAATGTACGAGACGTTTCTCTCCCAAATTCGAACGCTCGAAACCGAGGGCGTCCGCATGGGGGTCGATCTCGTCCGCCTCCTGGAAGAGGAAAGTGAAGAAGCCCCTGATGAGGAAAGCGAAAACGTCATCAAGTTGAACCAGAAAGCGGAGGGCGATGCGTCGTGATCGGCCTCCGCGAGGAGGCGGACGGCGTCAGCTTTGAAGTTCGGGTCCAGCCGCGTTCATCCAAAACGGAAATCAGTGGAATTCAGGACGGCATCCTGCGGGTGCGGCTGACGTCGCCGCCCGTCGACGGGGCCGCCAACAGGCAGTGCATCGAGTTGCTCTCCCGGAAAATGAAGATACCAAAGCGCGCCATACGAATCGCCTCGGGCGCGAGCGCGCGCAGGAAACGCCTGAAAGTTCTGGGCCTGGGCGTCGAGGAGATGAAAAACATCCTGAGCGACCTGGCACAGGGAGCCATGCCCTTCACGTGAAACCATGAATGAGAAGATCCGGATGGGCGGGAAAAAAGAGATTGAGGGAAATTTTCACCACATCGCGTTTCGAGACGGCGCGCTCGTTCTTCTCGATCAGCGGAAACTTCCCCGCGAAGAGGTGTATCTCGAATGCCGCACGGAAGACGAGGCGGCCGAGGCCATCAAGACCATGGTGGTGCGCGGCGCGCCCGCCATCGGGATAGCAGCGGGCTACGGCATGGCTCTGGCCGCCGCCCGCCATGCGGGTTCAGGGGCCGGTGCGCAGCGCGAGGCGCTCGAGGGGGCGGCCCGGGTGCTGGGCGCCACGCGCCCCACGGCGGTGAATCTTTTCTGGGCGATTGAAAAAATGATGGCGCACGTCGACAAAAGCGCCTCCCGGCCCGAAGCGTTGGCCGAAGAACTCCTCCGGCTGGCCGAGGCGATGCACGAGGAGGACGCCGCGGTTTGCCGCCGGATAGGTGACCTGGGTGCTGCGCTTCTGCCGGAGGGGAGCAGCGTTCTCACGCACTGCAACGCAGGCGCGCTGGCGACCGGCGGTTACGGCACGGCGGGCGGCGTGATTCGCAGCGGTTTCCGGGACGGGCGGGTGCGGGAGGTTTTCGTTGACGAGACGAGGCCTTTTCTCCAGGGAGCGCGCCTCACCGCCTGGGAGTTGAGCCGCGACGGCATTCCCGTGGTGCTCATCACCGACAACATGGCCGCGCACTGCATGCGCCTGGGGAAGATAGGCGCGATCGTCGTGGGCGCGGATCGCGTGGCCGCCAACGGGGACGTCGCCAATAAAATCGGCACCTACGGCCTCGCGGTGCTCGCGAGAGAGCACGGGGTACCCTTTTACGTGGCGGCGCCGACGAGCACCATCGACATGGAGGCGAAAGGCGGCGCGGACATTCCCATCGAGGAACGCCCGGAGGAGGAGGTCCGCTCCTTCGGCGGCGCGCTCGTCGCGCCGGAGGACGTGCGCGTCTTCAACCCCGCGTTCGACGTGACGCCCGCGCGTTTCGTAGACGCCCTGGTGACGGAACGGGGGTTGGTTCGCCTTGCCGATGGAGAGTCTCTCGGCTCGATCCTGGGTTGAGCGACATCTTCTTCCAAGGAGGTGTGATGATTACCGTTTCAAAGCGAGATGTCGTCTTATCGTGTTGACTTACGCCCCGAGGGCGGGCTATAAACCGACATTCTTCGGGCGGTTTTCCCGTGGGGGCTGTAGCGAAGTTTGGTTATCGCGCTGGCCTGTCAAGCCAGAGATCGCGGGTTCGAGTCCCGTCAGCCCCGCCACTTCTTCCGCCATGTCGCCATACAGGATTCTCGCTTTCCTTGAATTCAAAGGTGAATAAGCCGCTCCGCCATGTACCGACGTCAGAGATTGGGTGAGCTTTGGTTTTCGGCGGAAGTTTGTTGTATAATAAATTTTAATTCATAGAATTTATTTTTATTGACATATAAAATTTCGCTTTCCTACATCGTAAGCGAATCTTTATCAATCTATGGGCGTATGGCTTGACAGGCGCTGGTGGTATGTCGACGCCGGGAGGCTTTGCGTCCGTTCACGATTCCTTGAGCCGTCTCAAGGAAGTCTTCATCCATTTCAAGGAGAAACGGAATGAAAAGGTTAGTTGGTTTCGCACTGGCCGCCGCGTTCGTAGCGGGTACGTTCGTGGCGGTTGCGCCGGCCGAGTCGGCGACGCTTCGAATCGGCGCGCACCGCTCCATGTGGGGTTCTTTCGAGATCATCGCCGACCGCATGGACTACTGGAAGAAAGAAGGGCTCAAGTACAAGGTAGGTCACTTCAAGCAGGGCAAACTGATGCGCAACGCCATCATCCAGAATAACCTGGACACCGGCACCACGGGTTTCTCGCCCTTCACCACGGCGATTTCCAAGGGCGCCAAGGTAACGGCCATCGGCGTCACGGCGAACATTTGCGCCGCCATCAACATCATCGTGCCCGCGAAATCGAAGGCCAAGAGCCTGAAGGACCTCAAAGGCTCGGTGTTCGCCAACAAGAAGGGCACGAGCACGGACTTCGCGTTCCAGTCCTATGTCGTTCCCGCGTATGGGCTCAAGAGTTCCGATTTCCCGCTTTTGAGCGTCCGCGCCACCGAGCGCATCGCAGCACTTCTCTCCGGCGCCGCCAAGGCGGCCATGGTCGGCGAACCGCAGGGCGAAATCGCCCGTGAGGCCGGCTACATCCGCTATCTGGAGAATCTCTGCAAGTACGACAACACGAGCATGATGCACGTGGGCAACCCCCAGACCATCAAAAAGCACCCCGATCTCATCTACAAGTATTTCCGGGGCTGGCTGAAGGCGCATCAGTTGCTGAAGAACGACGTCAAAAAATACGCTACGATTTATACCAAGGCCTTGAACGAGGTGGGCGACAAGGCCAAGGTGAGCATCACGCTCAAAGCCATCAAAAAGCTCAAAACCGAGGTTTTCATCACCGATCGCGTGAAGAACTACCTGAACGACATGGGCGACAAGCAGATCAAGCTCGGCTGGATCAAGAGCCGCCCCGACTTCACCAAGAGTCCGTTCATAGATGATTCCATCCTCCGCAGGGCCGCGAAGGACATCGGTTTCAACTAGGCGACTACGCAATTCGCGAAACGAAAGCCCCCGGAAGTTCCCATGCTCCCGGGGGCTTTTCATGAAATCTCCCTGCGTGTTGTATTTTCCCGGCATGTTGTATAATAAAGATAATATCGACATGATTAAGAAACTTGTTTGGGGCGGAATCTCTCTTTTCACACCTTGAGAGGAGGGCATCGAACCACTGGCAATGGGTTTCCGGCGTCGGGGATATCTCTGCGCCGCAAGCTTTGTGTATTCATGTAATGCGTTGATCTATCCATGTAAGTCTTCATTCACTTCGAGGAGGAGTAGGCATGAAAAGACTTGTTGGTTTCGCACTGGCCGCCGCGTTCGTAGCGGGTACGTTCGTGGTGGTTGCGCCCGCCGAATCGGCGACGCTTCGCATCGGCGCGCACCGGGCCCTGATGGGGTCATTCGAGGTCATCTCCCACCGCATGGGCTACTGGAAGAAAGAGGGCTTGAAGTACACGATGGGACACTTCAAGCAGGGCAAACTGATGCGCAACGCCATCATCCAGAATAACCTGGATACCGGCACCACGGGCTTCTCTCCCTTCACCACGGCGATTTCCAAGGGGGCGAAGATAACGGCCATCGGGGTGACGGCGAACATCTGCGGCATGGTCGCCATTATCGTGCCTGCGAATTCGAAGGCCAAGAGCCTGAAGGACCTCAAGGGTTCGGTGTTCGCGAACAAGAAGGGCACGAGCACGGACTTCGCGTTCCAGTTCTACGTCGTTCCCGCGCATGGCCTGAAACGCTCGGACTTCCCGCTTCTGAGCGTCCGCACCACAGAGCGTATCGCCGCGCTGGTGTCCGGCGCCGCCAAGGCGGCCATGGTCGGCGAACCGCAGGGTGAAATCGCCCGCGAGCAGGGCCTGATTCGCTATCTCGAGGATCTGTGCAAATACGACAATACGAGAATGATGCACGTGGGCAATCCCCAGACCATCAAGAAGCATCCCGAACTCTATTACAAGTACTTCAGGGGCTGGCTGAAGGCGCACCAGCTGCTCAAGAACGACCCCGAAACCTACGCCAAGGTCTATACCAAAGCGCTGCAGGAAGTCGGCGACAAGGCCAAGGTGAGCACCACTCTCAAGGTCGTTAAAAAGCTCAAGACGGAGGTTTTCCTGAGCGACGAGGTGAAGAGATACCTGAACGACATGGGCGACAAGCAGATCCAGCTTGGCTGGATCAAGAGCCACCCCGACTTCACCAAGAGTCCGCACCTGGATGATTCCATCCTACGCCGGGCCGCGAAGGACATCGGCTTCAACTAGGCGGACGGACGATACGCAACATCAAAACCCCCGGGCGCGCGTGCTCCCGGGGGTTTCTTGTTTGGAGAGTCTTCACCGTCATTCCGGCGAAAGCCGGAATCCATTTGCGGATGCGGGTGAATGAACGACGGCGTTTCATTCCCCGCCGATGCGCGGGAACCCTGACGAAAGGCAAAAGGCGTAAAATGGATTCCGGCTTTCGCCGGAATGACGAACAAAGCAGCACCGCCTCTTAGGAACAGGTCGCGACCTGTCCCTACGGGAGCCCCTCTGCCTTTTGAGGCCAGCTGCCACCTCCCCCAAGGGGGCTATTTCCCTGCGCCCGCGGCTAGATGGCGCGGAGCACAGGGGTCATCCCCCCGAGACGCAAAAAAAACCGGGCGCGGCTTTCGCCGCCCCCGGCCTGTAAGTATTTGTTCTTGCAGTAATTATACCTTCTTGTCCTGCGCGCCCATCGCCTCCATCATCCCCCAGCGAATGACGGTTCGGCTCTCGATGGGCTGGAAAAGCACCTTTTCGAGCACGAAGCCGAAGAGGCCGAGGATACCGAGCGCTACCATCATGAACGCGATGTCGAGGTATTCCTGCGCGTCGAAGATGCCTGCGGAAAGTCCCCAGCGGATGCCGGCGAACGCTTCCGCCCCCACGCCCGCGCGCCAGGCGCGCGCCAGGCCGATTCGCATGCCGCTCAGAATCATCGGCAGCGAGCCGGGCAGGACGACGGTGCGGAAAATCGTCATCTTGTCCGCGTTCATCGACTGGGCCGCGCGTATCCATACCGGGTTCACGGTTTTCACGCCCGTCCAGACCGCCATGGCGATGGGCAGGAACGAAGCGAAGGCCGTGATGACGATGACCGTCTGGTCCCCGATGCCCGACCAGATGACAACGATGGGCGTCCACGCGATAGCCGGAATCGGCAGCAACACGGAGAGAAGCGGCACGAAGAACGATTCCCAGAAGGCGAAGCGGCCCATCATAATACCCACGATGGTGCCGACGACCGCGGCGATGAAGAACGAGAACGGGAGGCGCCACGCGGTGTTGAGCGTATGCAGAAGAATCGGGCTCTCCAGGAGTTTCCAGATATGATCCAGGAAACTCAGGTTCGGGTTCTCTGCCAGCGCCCGGAACAGGGGATCGGTCACCAGCTCCCAGGCCCTGTATACAATCGCATCCACGGTCGGGAAGAGCCTGCCCTGGTTGCCCCGGGCCTGCATGGCGGCGACCTGCCAGATGGCGAGGATGACGATGAACGGGTAGATGGGCCTGAGCTTGAACAACAGAGATGTTCTCAACTCTTTTTTCTTCTCGTCCATCGATTGAGGAACAGGCGGTGCCTCGGATGTCTGCATGGATAATTCCTCTCTAGAAATCGCGAATCAAATCGTTGACGTGTCGTTGCAGTCTGATGAACTCGGGCGCGAGATCGTCGCGGGGTCTCGGCAGATCCACTTTCACTATCTCGCGGATTCTCCCCGGGTTCGGAACGAAAACCACGATCCGGTTCCCGAGGTAGACGGCTTCGCTCAGATTGTGCGTGACGTAGAGAATCGTCTTTTTCGTCTTCTGCCATACGTCGACGGTGAGTGCCTGCAACTCCTCGCGCGTCTGGGCGTCGAGCGCGCCGAAGGGCTCGTCCATCAGGAGGATTTGCGGGTCGAACGCCATGGCTCTCGCCACCGCCACCCGCTGGCGCATGCCCCCCGAGAGGTTGTGGGGGAAGAAATCCGCAAAATCCTCGAGGCGGACGAGACGCAGGTACTCAAGGGCGATTCTATTGCGCTCCTCCTCGGGCACGTTTCTGATTTCCAGGCCGTATTCCACGTTCTGCCTCGCCGTGCGCCAGGGAAAGAGCGCGTATTCCTGAAAAACGACGCCCTTGTCGTAATCCTGCGTAAGCGGTTTTCCGTCCATGGTGATCGTGCCCGCGGTGATTTCGACGAAGCCGGCGAGCATGTTGAGCAGCGTCGTCTTCCCGCAGCCGGAAAGCCCCACGAGACAGATGAATTCGCCGTCCTCGATATTGAGGTTCACGCCCTCGAGAGCATGCACCCGCCTTTCGGGGGTGTCATAGATTTTTCTCAGGTTTTGAATCGATATTTTTGTGACCATGTATAAGTGTATTCCCAAGATATGAAAGACGAAGCCTTTCTGGTGTATGGAAACGGAGCCAAGGTATCCAGATTCTACCAAAATCCGAGGTGCAATAGAAACCGCAAATATACTTTCGCGAAGTTTTGTAATAACCTCATTGCGCTCGGTTATGCAAACGAACGCTCCTGCGTTCGAAAGCGTTGATATTGCTTGATATTCGGGCGAGTCCCAAGCCCCGAGAAATAGACTTGTCCCGTATTCCAGGATGTATCTCGGGGCTGAAGATTTTGGAAAGGGTTTCTGGATGGATAGTCGACTCCCGCTGGAGGGGCTTCGAATCCTGGCGGTGGAGCAGTTCGGCGCCGGGCCATTGGCCTCGCAACTGTTGGGGGATATGGGAGCGG
>JAPOYD010000179.1:11026-63084 GCA_026706735.1 Nitrospinota bacterium
AGCGGAAGTCATCAAGATTGAGGATCACGCCGTGGGCGGCGATTCCGCGCGGCCCGTCCCGCCGTATTCCCTCCCGCATAACGACAGCTACTATTTCCAGACCTTCAACCGCAACAAGAAGAGCGTTGCGCTCAGGATTCGCACGCCCGAAGGCAAGGCGGTATTGCGCAGACTCGTCCCCAAAGCGGATGCGCTCTATGCGAATTGCCGAGGCGATGCGCCCGAGAAGCTCGAAATCACGTATAAGCACCTGGGTCCCTACAACGAGAAGATCGTATGCTGTTTTCTCTCAGGCTACGGGATGACGGGCCCCAGGGCGCCCGAGCCGGCCTATGACTACCTCATGCAGGCCTACGCGGGCATCATGGACCTGACGGGAGAGCCCGACGGCCCCCCCACAAAGGCCGGCGTGAGCTTCGTCGATTTCTCTGGCGGATTCATATCGCTCGTGGGCCTGCTGGCGGCGCTGTGGGAGGCGAATCGCACGGGCAAGGGCCGGGACGTCGACGTGGCGCTCATGGACGGCGCCCTGGTGCAGCTTGCCTACATGGCCACCTGGGCGCTCAACTGCGGCTACGTGCCGCAAAAATTCTCCCGAAGCGCGCACCCCTCGATGGTGCCCGCGCAGAATTTCGAGACCAAAGACGGATGGGTGAGCGTGCTTTGCCTCAAGCAGAGTTTTTTCCCCATCCTCGTCGAGCGCATGGGTTTGGGGGAACTGGCCGAGGACCCGCGCTTCAAGCTTGCCCAAAATCGTTTCGAGAACCGCGAAGCTCTGCTGGATATCCTCGAAAGGAAGTTTCAGGAGAAGACGAACGCGCAGTGGACCGAGTTGCTCCAGGGCCATGTTCCCTTCGCGCCGGTGAACACCGTGGCGCAGGCGATGGAGGACCCCCAGATTCTGGCGCGAGACATGATTGTCGAGATGGAGCACCCCGCAGCGGGGAGCATGAAAGTCCTGGGTCCGCCCATCAGGCTGCCGGGCGCGGATATGAGGTACGTGAGAGCGCCTTATCTGGGCGAACACACGAGAGAGGTTCTAGGCGGTCTCCTGGGCATGGAGGATGACGAACTCGAGGACTTGAGAGAGAAGAACATCGTGTCCTGGGCCGCTCCGCCCGAAGGGTAGGGCGCAGGCCAGAGCGATAATTTACCTGTTTTCATTCACATTTTGGAGGTGCTCTCATGGCGGATTTGCCTGTACCGCAAGTCGTAAATTCCCTGGACGTAGACGAGGACAAGGCCTATGAGCCGCCCTACGACATCCGCTGGGGCGTGAACCGCGAGACGACGGGGACGGATACCATCACGATGGGGAGAACCATCATCCCGCCCAGGGGACGCAACGCGCTGCACTACCACAAAAACTGCGACACCACGATCTACGTGGTGAAAGGCCCTATCAACATCTACTGGAAAGAGGGCGGGGAGATCGAAAGGAAAGAGATTCCCGTGGGCCACTTCGTCTATTTCCCCTGCGGGTGCATTCACGGCCAGGAGAATCCGAGCGCGGACGAACCGGCGGAGTTGGTATTCACCTACGGCGCGATGCCCAACAAGGAAGCGGCGGGGACGACGTTCGTGGACGATCCCAGAGACCCGCTGAGAGACTAGATTTTCGCTTTTGCGGGGCGTTCTCCATTCGCCCGTCATCGCCCGAGAATGAGGAGGTGTGTACGCGTATGTTTTCCCCACGATTCCTCGTTTGCCTGCTCCTCATCTGTTTCCTGGGCGTGAGCGGTTCGTCTGTAGGGGCGCAGCAGGTCCGCAAGAAAATATCCGGCTTTGACGGCGCAACATTGGTGCACGTTCCCCCGGGGTGGTTCGTGATGGGCAGCAAATCCGGCGATAAGGACGAACGTCCGCCCCGGAAAATTTTCGTTTCGGGTTTCTGGATCGACGAGACCGAGGCGGCGGCGGAGCGCTTTGCGCGCTTCGTTGAGCTAACCGGATACAAGACGACGGCCGAGAAGCGCAAATGGTCCTGGACCTGGGACGCTTCCTTGAGAAAGGGAAGGGGCGGCTGGCGAAAGACGAAGGGCGCGGACTGGCGCAGGCCAGAAGGCCCGAAATCGAATTGGAAAACCACGCCGACGCAACCCGCCTCGCACGTCAGCTGGCCCGATGCGGAGGCTTATTGCCAGTGGGCGGGCAGGCGCCTGCCGACCGAGGCGGAATGGGAGCGAGCGGCGCGCGGCGGGGACGGGAGGCGCTACCCCTGGGGTGTGGCGCGCGACGCGATGAGAGCGAACCTCAAAGGGGGGAAGGACGGATTCCCCGGCGTCGCTCCCGCGGGCCGCTTTTCTGAGGGCGCGAGCCCGTTCGGGGCGCTCGACATGTCGGGCAACGTCTGGGAATGGGTGGCCGACCGCTATGGTTCGAGAGCCTACCGGAAGATGGCCGAACGCGACCCGCACGGACCGTCGAGGGGGAAAACCAGAGTCGTCCGCGGTGCTTCATGGGGCAGCCCGGTCGCCTGGGCCACGGCGCACAACCGCTACCACCGCCCGCCCCATTATACGAACAACAAAATCGGCTTTCGCTGCGCCACGGGCGAGGGTTCTTAATAGGGCCGGAGTTTCTCGACATAATGCTCTGTGAAGGGAGGATCCAAGCCGCGTAAGACTTAAGATTCTTGATGAATCAGGGAATTGTCGGGAATCAAGCGAAGCGCCGAACTTTTTCTCCGCTCACTTCGACGTTCTCTCAATCAGAGCTTCCAGCGCTCTCATGCTTTCGCGGTGACGGGCTTCCAAGGCCCTCATACTTTCGCGGTGGCGGGTATCCAGAGCGACCATGGTTTCTTCATGCTGCTTGTCTCTGGCTGCCGAAGCGCGGCTCATCTGTTTCAGCCCAAACATGATGAGAAAACATTGAACGCTGCCCACTATAAGCGATATGAAGGCGTGAATCGCAGAAATCCATAGGCCGATACGTGAAAGTTAGAGCGTTGCTATTTCAAATTCTGTCATCTTTTCCTCTCCGCGGGTCTAGATTGGGAGTGGAGTAGCTTCTCGAATATGATACATGGGAATGGAAATAGCAACTGAAATGCCAAGTGGTATCAGGCGCGGCGGTCTTTTTCTCCGTTCACTTCGCCGTTCTCTCAATCAGGGCTTCCAGGGCCCTCATGGCTTCGCGGTGTCGGGTGTCTATTGCAGCCATGGTTTCTTCGTGCTGCCGTTTGCTTTGTTCTTCCCTTCTCTCGGTGCCGCGCTGCATCAGTCTCAGCCCGTACCAGATGAGCAGGCATTGTCCGCCGCCCACCAGAAGCGCAATCAATGCGTGAATCGCAGAAATCCAGAGCGTCAGTATTTCGAACTGTGTCATCTTTTCTTTTCCTCTCCGCGGGTCTGGCTTGGGAGTGGAGTAGCCTCTTGAATATGACGCACGGGGGAGGATAAATCAACGTACGCCATCGGTCGCAGTCATCGATCGCTTCGTGCCGTTCATTCGGGACGGGCGATGGTCTTTTTCCCTTGAGACGAGAAGAAGCCTGCCCGATATAGCGCATGGCGCCCCGTTACCGGAGCAAAAACCCTCAGTTCGTCGGTGCGGGGGGTACGACGAGCACGCCGTGCGCCCCGTTTCCCACGCGGATTTTCCTGATGTTGCGGTGTTTTCTCGCGTCCATCACGAACACTTCCTTCGAATCGCGGTTCGTCACGTAGGCGAGTGCGCCGTCTGGCGTGAAGGCGATGAGGTCGGGCCGGACCCCCTGTCTCACGCTGGCGACGCGCTTCTGTGCGGGCAGGGAGAAGACCGACACCCTGTTCTTGTGCGGGAGGGTGACGTAGAGGAACTTCCCGTCCGGCGTGATGAGGGCGTCGTGCGGCTCGCCGGAGAGTTTGACGGTCCGGATGATGTCGAGCGTGCCCAGGTCCACCACGCTGTAGGAGTTCCGCTCCCCGTTCATGACGTAGAGCCTTTTGCCGTCGGGCGTCACGTCGATTCCCTCGATGTAGTGGCCCGCCTCGATCTGCTTGATCGGCTTTCTCTTTTCGAGATCGACGACGGAGACGTCTTCGCTCAACTCGTTCGCCACGAAGGCGAAGCGGCCGTCGGGGCTCAGCTTGATGTTCACCGGGTTGTTCCCCCCGTGCTTGATCAAGCCGATGAGCTTGCGCGCCGCGACGTCGAGGATCGTCACGTTGTCCGAGTAGGTGTTCACGAAATAGGCGCGCGACCCGTCGGGAGAAAACGCCAGGTTGTAGGGGTCGCGCCCCGCGCGCACGCGACGGACGAACTTGAGGGTATGCGTGTCGAAAACGCGCACGAAGGCGCTGCCGTCGTTGATAACGTAGGCGTGGCGCCCGTCGGGCGCGAGCGAGAGGCGGTTCGCCTTCCTGCCCGCGGGCATCGTCTTGATCACCTCATGCGTTTCACGCGAGATGACGCTCAGCGTTCCGTCGCGCGTGTTCGTGACGAGAATCCGCTCTCCCGCCGCGAGCGCGGGCGCGGAATTCGAGAGGAAAAGAGCGAGAGCGAGGAGAGAGAGCATGAGGTCGCGCATGATGGAGGCACCTACCGGCCTTCTTGCTTCAAGAACGCCTCTTTCGCCTTGGGGTCGAAGCGGCAATTGCACATCTTGCGGATCAGGGCCACCAAATCACGAATCTCCTGTTTTGTAAACACGTTGCCCCAGGGCGGCATGATGGGGGAGAGGTCGCTCGCCCCGCCTCCGTGGGTGATGGTGCGCACCATGTCTTCGTCCGAGAACTGGGCCATGTCCTTGCCGTCGGTGAGATTGCGGGGGTTCACGGGCAGCTTCTTGGTGTTGTTCACGCCCTTGCCGTCTCCCTTGGGGCCGTGGCACTGGATGCAGTACCAGCGGAAATTCTCCGCAGCGCTCACGCGGCTTGCGGGCTCGTCCGCGACTGCAAGGAAGGGCGCACTTGGCGTCGCTATCACGAGGGTGAGCAGCAGCCTTCTTGCGAGAGAGTGAAACTTCATTTGAAGCTCGCGATATAGGCGGCGAGGGCGAGGAAGTCCTTTTCGCTCAGTTTCGTGAACGGCTTATCCCCATACACCGGCATTCTGCCGTTGGGGTTGTAGCGATGCGGTTTTTTCAGAAAGGCCACGATGAAATCGGGGTTCAGCCTGCGCCCCGCCTCGATGAAGTTGGGCGCGCTGTGGCCGCCCACCTCGATTTTCGCCCGATACACCGTCTTCCGGATCGAGACCATGTGGCACGAATAGCAGGGCTGTTTTTTCTGAAACAGGATTCTTGCGCGCCTGAGCACTTTTCGGGGGATTTTCTTCCAGCGAGGTACGACGCCCACCGGCATTTCGGGGTCCTTCAAGCTTTCGAGATAGGCCGCGACTTTCGCCGCCTCCTTCTCCGGGAGGGCGGGATGCGGATATTTCCCACGCTTCATGGTGCCGTAGATGACGCCGCGAAAAGGTTCCGGTTCCGCCAGCCATTTCGCCAGATACCCGGGCAGAAACTTGCTGCCCGCATACCAGAGCGTAGGGCCTTTTATTCCGTGGCGCGCCGGCGGGGGTATCCTGGTTTCAGGGCCTTTGCGGGTGTGGCAGCTTCCGCAGTTGTTTTGCTCGAAAAGGGATTTGCCCTCGTCAACCTCCGCCCCGTATGAATGAGCGGATATGAGCAGGAGAGATAAAACGCCTGCAAGTACGAGGGGAGATATCTTTTTCATGCGTTTCATCCGGATGGCCCTCGATCCATTCGAATCGGCTCAGGCGGTTGCGACGTGGAGTTTGCCGAAAAAGCCTCACTTCGGCAACTCGGGAGCTTTGACCTCGGGGAGGTCGCCCGTGAGCGCGCCCATGAAGGCGATCAGGTCCTCTTTTTCTGTTTTCGTGAGCTTGAGGGGCTTCATGTCCGGGTCGAGATGGGGGTTCGGGTGGCCGCCCTTCTCGTAGAAATCGACCACTTCCTCCAGCGTGGCGAAGCGGCCGTCGTGCATGTAGGGCGCCGTCTGGGTGATGTGGCGAAGCGTGGGCGTCTTGAATTTTCCCCGGTCCTTGATTTCCCCGGTGATTTTCTCCCGCCCCGTTTCGATAGGCTTCTTGTCCATTCCGACGCCCAGGTTGTGGAACTTATCGTCCGTGAAGGGTGCGCTGAACTCATCCACCAGATGGCATTTCACGCAATTTCCACTCTTCATGAAGACTTCGAATCCCCGGATCGCCCGGGGCGAGAGCGCGGACTTGTCGCCTCCATATTTCCAGCGGTCGAACGGGGAATTCCCGGAAAGCAGGGTGCGCTCGAAGGTGGCGATGGCCTGGACCACGCGCTCCAGGCTGATGCCGGGGCTCCCGAACGCCGCTGCGAATCGCTCCCGGTATTCCGGGATAGCGCCGAGCGTGCGGATGATCTTCGCCTCACTGGAGGCCATCTCGCCCGGATGCAGGATCGGCCCCTTGGCCTGCTCCTCGAGGCTCGCGGCGCGCCCGTCCCAGAACTGGGACTCGTTGTAGGCGGCGTTGATGACGGTGGGCACGTTCCGGAGCGTGAGCCTGCCGTCAAAGCCCGTTCCATACTGGCGCGCGTTCGAGAATCCGCGACGGGGCATGTGGCACGTCGCGCAGGAGACCTTCCCGTCGCCTGAGAAGCGTTTTTCGAAATACAACCGTTTTCCGAGTTCGATTTTGGGCCGCGTCATGGGGTTGTCATCGGGCACGGGAACGTCGTCGAGGCCCAGTGGCGGCTCCGGGGGGAGTTCTTGCGGTGCGCGCTTATCCTGCGCTTGCGCCGGCGGCGCAGGCGTCCCGACGAGCGCCGCTATCAGGAGAGGCGGCGCTGCGATTCGCGCGAGGTGAAAGAAGGTCTTTCTCTTCAAGGCGGAGCACCGTCCCGGGCGGATAGGACTCCCTGTTTTATGTCCTTTGCAGCAACTCGATGCTGACGCCATCGGGCGCCTCGATGAAGGCGATTCGCGTCTTCGGGTTGAATTGTACCGGTTCCACGGTGAATTTCACGCCCCTATTTTTGAGATCACCGCAGTATGCGTCGAAATCCCCCGATACCTCGAAGGCGAAATGATCCGTTCCCCATTCGAGGCCATCCTTGTTCCCGGCGCTCTCGCCCGTTCTCTCGCCGCGGACGATGACCGTGGCGCCGTTGAATTGTACCGGAATTTGCGGCGCGCCCTTGAACACGCCGCCCTCTCCGCGCTCGCCCCCTAAGTTTTCGACGAACCAGTTCACGCTCGCCTCGGGGTCTTTGCTGATAACGTGCACGTGATCGAATACGATATTTACTGAACTCATTGCTCGGCTCCTGTCTCTTGAATTAGTCCCAGGTGACGTCCCCGAATTCATCCGGTCCCGGCCTGCCCGCGGCCCGGAACCCGGCGACTTCCGCCTTGCTCTGCGCGACAGTGCTGTTCGCCCCGTGGCCGGGGTAGAGAACCGTCTCGTCCGGCAGGGCGAAGACCTTGTTCTCGATGGAGTCGAGCGAGGTCAGAAGCTGCCCGTGGTTCCACGTCTTTCCGGGGCCGCCGGGGAAAATCGTATCCCCGCAGACGCAGTGGCCCGGGTAATGGAACATCAGCATGCCCTTGCAGTGGCCGGGCGTGTGGATGGCCCTGAGCGTAATCTCGCCGAAAGTTATCTCTTCGCCGTCTGCGATGGTGAAATCCGGGCTGATGCCGAACTCCTTCGCGTCCTCGGCGTGCTGGCCCAGGGGCGCGCCCGTGCGGCTTCGCACCTCATCGAGCGCGTCGATGTGGTCGCCGTGGCAATGGGTCTGTAGAATGTATTTGGGCGTGGCGCCTTCGCACGCGGCGAGAATCGGCTCGGCGGAATGGGAGGTGTCGATGATGACGCACTCCTTCGTCGCCTTGCACGTCAGTACGTACACGTTGTTGCTGTAGGGGCCGATGTTGAGTTTTTGGAAATCGAGTGCGGGAAGGTCCACTCTCTGGTCGAATTCACCCATGTCGTTTTCTCTCCTTTGTCTGATGAAGACCTGTGTTCATGAAGACGAGGTGACAGGAAACTTTACTGCCTTAACCGGGCAGACCACAACCTCAAGGTGAGAACAAGATGGAGAAGCCCTTCGTATACGCGAACCTGGCGATGACGCTCGACGGGAAAATCGCGAGCTACGACCGCGAGGATTTCTCCCTGGGCTCGGGGGCGGATCGTCTCGAGATGGATCGCTTAAGGGCCGGGGCGGACGTCGTGATATGGGGCGGCGAGACGCTCAGGACAGCACGGCACCCCGCGCGAGTGCGTGAGGAATCCCTCGTACGTGAACGCGTAGAAAATGGATTGCCGCCGCATCCGGCGAACGCCGTGATCACGAAAAGCGGCGATTTTCCGAAGAAATTGCCGTGGTTTGCGAGCGATGAGGTCGAGCGGTTCGTATTCACTGCTCCGGAGGGCGCGCGCCGTATTAAGGAAACCCACACAGGGGGGGCGCAAGTCCTCGTTCTGGATGAGGCGGATTCCCTCGCCGGCCAGGTGCTGGCCCATCTCGGGGAGCGGGGGATGAGGAACGTGCTTCTTGAGGGCGGCGGTTCCCTGATATGGGAGTTCGCGCGTCATATCGATGAGTTTCACGTGACGCTCACCCCCTGGCTGGCCGGCGGCTCCGAAGCCCCGACGCTCATGGACGGGCCGGGGTTCCGCTCGGGCGAATTTCTGGGGCTTGACCTCGTGGAGGTACGGCGAGAGGGGGATGAGCTGTTCCTGCGCTACGCCAAGAAGCCGGAGTGACGTGCGTTGTGTTCTCTCCAGAGGGACGTTTTCCCGTAGGGGCGGACACGGAGGTCCGCCCCTACAAGACCATCGCACTCCTCCCTAATCGACAAACCCTCCCTCCGCGTTCGTGGTATGTGGGTCGCATATATGCGACCCCTACACTCCCTCCGGCAAGGCGATATCCCGTCGCCGTCATGCCGGCATTGCGAGACTTTCTCAACAGCTCCCCACCGCGCCGATTGAACCGCCACCACCCCGTGTGATACTCATGGGAGTCTAAAAAATCATTTTTTCGTGATATCCAGGCGCTTTCATTCTGATGATGTCGCCGGGAGGAGGAGGCCGTGGCCACCAGGGCGAAGAAGAGAAGATCGGCAAAACCGAAAAGGTTGACGAAAAAAGACCTGAACGCGATGTACCGCAACATGCTGCGTATCCGCCGCTTCGAGGAGAAGACGGACGAGTTCTTCATGGCGGGCCGGGTGAAGGGGGCGGTCCACGTGAGCATCGGGCAGGAGGCGTGCTCGGTCGGCGTCTGCACCGCGCTGAACGACGAAGATGCCATCCTGACCACCCACCGGGGCCACGGGCACTCTATCGCCAAGGGCACCCGGATGCCCGAGATGATGGCCGAGTTGCTCGGCAAGTCCACGGGCCTCTGCAAGGCGCGCGGCGGTTCCATGCACATCGCCGACATCTCGAAGGGCCACTACGGCGCGCATTCCATCGTGGGGGCGAACATGCCGATGGCCACGGGCATGGGCCTCGCCTATCAACTCGAAGGCTCGGGCCGCGTGGCGGTGGTCTTCTTCGGGGACGGGGCGTCCAACCAGGGCAGCTTCCATGAGTCGATGAACCTGTGCGCTATCTGGAAGCTGCCGGTCATCTTCTTTTGCGAGAACAATCACTACGCGGTGAGCTACCACGTGGAGCGCTCCACGTCCGTCAAGGACATCAGCGTGCGCGCGCAGGGCTACAACGCGCCCGGCGTGACGGTAGACGGCATGGACGTGGTGGCCGTCTACGAGGCGACGGCCGAGGCCGTGCGCAGAGCGCGCGAGGGCGGCGGCCCGAGCCTCATCGAGGCGAAGACGTACCGCTTCTTCGGCCATTCGCGCGGCGACCCCCAGTTCGGCCCCTACCGCACGAAAGAAGAGGTGGATGAGTGGAGAAAGCGCGATCCCCTCACCATCGCGGCGGATATGCTGAAACTCACGGAAGCGCAGAAAAAGGCGCACTTAAAAGCCGTGGACAAGGAATTGAACGGGGCCATCGACTTTGCGGAGGGAAGCCCGGAGGCCACGCTCGAATCCGCACTCGAGGACGTATACGCTTAAGGATTCCCGTCCCGTGGCGCTGCGCGCCCGGTGTAAACCCTGGAGAGAAATGAGATGCGAGAGATCACTTTTGTAGAGGCGTTGACCGAAGCCCATCACGAGGAGATGGAGCGTGATGAGCGCGTGATCGTGATGGGCGAGGACGTGGAGCTGGCCTATGTCTTCGGCGTCACGAAGGGCCTCGCGGAAAAGTTCGGGCGAGACCGCGTGCGCGACACGCCCATCAGCGAACTCGGCATCGTGGGCGCGGGCGTGGGCGCCGCCATGGCGGGCTACCGGCCCATCGTCGAGATCATGTTCATGGACTTCATCATGCTGGCGATGGACCCGCTCATCAACCAGGCGGCGAAGCTGCGCTACATGCTGGGCGGGCAGTTGAGCGTGCCGCTCGTCGTGCGCACCCCCGGCGGCGGCGGCGTTCAGTACGGTCCCACGCACAGCCAGTGTCTGGAAGCCTGGTTCATGCAGATACCGGGCATCAAGGTGGCGGCGCCGAGCGACCCCGCGGATGCCAAGGGCCTGATGTGCTCGGCGATAAGAGATGACAACCCCGTCCTCGTCGTGGAGCACAAGATGCTCTACAAGATGAAGGGCCCCGTTCCCGAGGGCGAGCACGTCACCCCCTTCGGGCAGGCCGCCGTGAAGCGCGAAGGCGGCGACATCACCCTCATCGGCGTGGGCTATCAGGTGCACAACTGCCTGGCGGCGGCGGATGAACTCGGAAAAGAGGGCATCAGCGCCGAAGTGGTCGACCCGAGAACCCTGGCCCCGCTCGATACCGGGACGCTTGCCGAATCCGTCCGCAAGACGAACCGCTGCATCATCGTCGAGGAGGGGCACCTGAGGAGCGGCGTGGGTTCGGAGATTTCCGCCGCGGTCCAGGAGGAAGCCTTCGACTACCTCGACGCCCCCATCGGCCGCGTGGCCGCTCTCGATGCGCCCATCCCCTTCGAGCCCCGCCTCGAGGATTTCGTTCTCCCCAACACGGCCAACGTCGTCGACGCCGCGAAGAAGGCGCTGGGGGTGACGGTGTAAGGCGCGTGCGGCGAACCTTCCCTCATCGGGGGTGTTGAAAAAGCCCCGATGGAAGAGCGTTCGTGTCTTTTGTAGGGGCGGACCTGCGTGTCCGCTCAAAACCCGAGTCCGCATATTGAACGGATATCAGGGGCCCGAACACCAACGGGAAGGAAAATCGCAAGAAAGTCCGCTCCAACAACAGGGCGGACACGCAGGTCCGCCCCTACAGGAAACCCATTCCTTGCTTCCCGGGGGTTTTCAACAGCCCCGAATTGGTCGGATTCGACTCTTTGACTTATCCTCCCCACTTGGGCGAGCGGCTCCAGTTTCAAGAGATCAGCGCCGGGACGGCGGGGCGCTACTCCTCGTTCCACGCCTCCTCGTACTTCGCCCGGTGCTCGTCGGGCAGCGGGGAGGCGAAATACGAGATCCCGATGAAGAGCACCGTGTTCACCAGCAGACCGAAGAAGCCCGGCGCCGGCGCGCTGCCCACGTTGATGGGCGGCGGCCCCGAGGCGAAAAAGGTGTAGTAGGTGCCGAGTGCCACCCCGACGACCCAACCTATCTCGGCCCCCAGCTTCGAGGCCCGCTTCCAGTAGAGGCCGCCGATCAGCAGGGGCAGGAACTGCATGTGGAACATCACCACCAGCTTGACCAGCGCCCAGATGTAGGGCGGCCGGGCGAGGGCGATCCACACGGCCAGAAACCCGAAGACCAGCATGGCCCACTTGCCGATCAGGACGGATTGCTCCTGGGAGACGTCCTTCTTGATGAAGCCCCGGACGATGTCCTTCGACAGGATGGCGTTCGCGCCCACGAGGCCGGAATCCAGGGTGGACATGCCGCACGCCCAGACGACCACCACCAGCCAGGCCATGAGCCAGGGGGCCTGCTTCTGGATGGTCACGAGAATGGCCTGGTCCATGTTCAGGCCGGGGCCGGCGAAGACGCGGCTGATCATCCCCAGGAAGAGGAAGATCACGACCATCACGAGCAGCATCGCCGCCGTCAGAACCACGTTCCGGCGGTACTCGTCCAGGCTGCGGATGGTGTACATGCGCGTCATGCGGTCGCCCATCGTGAGGGGATGGGCGGCCATGAACACGAACCAGCCGAGGAACAGCCCGAAGGATATGGCGTCGGGCGTGAACAGGGTATGCGACTCGGGCAGCTTGTCGATCATCGTGGAGTAGCCGCCCACGGCGTAGAAGAGATACGCTAACGCCACCACGCCGAACGACAGGGAGAGCACGCCCTGTAGGACGTCGGTGTAGATGACCCCCCGCATCCCGCCGTAGATGGTGTAGCCCACGCCGATGACGAGCAGGAGGAGCACCCCCCAGATGTAGGGAATGTTCGCGAACCGCTCGAGGACGGTGCCCATGGCGACGGCGTTCGAGGCGAAATAGGGAACCAGGAAGATGATGGTCCCGACGGCCCCGCAGATCCGCAGCAGCTCGCTCTGGTAGAAATCCCCGTAGAAATCCTGCGCGGTGACGTAGTTGAACTTCTTGCCCACCGGCCAGAGGCGCTTGCCGATGTACCAGAGCGGGAACGCCATGAAGGCGTATGCGAACCCGTAGCCCACGAAGCCCACGCCCTTCAGGTAGAACCAGCCCACCGTGCCCAGGTAGATGCCGCCCGACATGAGCGTGGCCACGATGCTGAACGAGTTGGGAATGTAGCCGACGTTGCGGCCCGCCACGTAATAGTCTTCCTCGGTCGCCTTTTCCGCGTGATAGCGGTAAACGACCAGGATGGTGACGATCAGGTAGGCGACGACCGACCCGAAGATGAAGTACGGCGAGGACCAGTTCATGACGAGTCCTCCTCTCCGTACACCACCCGGTACAGCAGCCAGAGTCCGTACAGGGCGACAAGCGGATACCACAGGATCGTGAAATACTTGTTGTTAATGATGGGATTGACCGTTGTCGTCAGGGCGAGAACGAGAAAGACGATGAACAGCCAACCGTTCGTCGTGGGTACGCCATCCTTGAGCATGATGATTCCCCCCCTTGGAGTGCGGGCCCCTCGCGCCTCCTCGAACGGGGAAAACCTCTCCCCTCCCGAGCGCTTCGGGCGGTACACACTTTCATACTCGGGTGGAGATACAGAGGCCCCTGTTTTCGGCGAGAATACGCCAATGATCGATGATAATATAAATACTTAAATTACGTCAAGAGGGGAATATATGGTCTGTTTGCGCCTTTCCGGCTCAGGAAGAAGCCTTCGACCGGGCGCGCCCCGAAAATCGAATTGTTTATCGTAGGGACAGGCCTCCGTGCCTGTCCTGATTGTAACCATCCTGCAAAAGGACAACCACGGAGGGTTGTCCCTACGATTGCAGAAAATCGCTATCACGATCCGCAAGGGGCTTTTTCAACAATCCCGGCTCTCTTTGACTTACCCTCCGCTCTGGGCGAGACTGACTGCTTAGCTGCTCCACGAGGACAGCCTGGAGATAGCCGAATGACCGAATATGAAGCCGCAAGCCTCGCAGTGCAACAAGCCGCACTCGCGGCGCAACAAGCCGCCATATGGGTCGCCGCCGCCGTCGGGGCCGCGCAATGCAGCCTCATCGGGGTCGGACTCTACATCATGCGCCGAGCCTCCATTCAGCGCGACGCCATGCTCCAGGAAACCATGAAGGCGCTCGACAGTCAGCACCGGGAAACCATGGCGTCACTCGAAAGCCGACATCGCAAAACCATGAAGGCGCTGGAAAATCAAAACAACGCGATGATGGAACTCATCCGCCGCACTTCCGCGCCGTCAGCGCAAGGGGACGGTTGACGAGGGTGTCACCGCCTCCGCCGTATCGGTTTTTCTTCACCTGCGCCTGGATTTCATGGATCGCGCCGACTTTCTGAAACCCCGGCGGCGGCCATCGGCCGGGATAGAACTTTCGCGCCTGTGCGCCATGCCAGGTGTCTGCCTCGACCCGGCGGAGCCGGCTCTGCCGGTATCTGGCATCCCCGGCCCGGTTTCCCGCCGCCGTCCCCGCTGAGGCCGCCCGTGCTGAAGATCCTCGCCGACCGCACCTACCGCCATCTGTTCGCCGCGCAGGTTACGGCCCTCGTGGGCACGGGACTCGCCACGATTGCGCTGGGCCTCCTCGCCTACGACCTCGCGGAGGAGGAGGCGGCGATGGTGCTGGGCACCGTCTTCACCATCAAGATGGTGGCCTACGTCGGAGTCGCGCCCATCGCCGGCGCCTTCGCCGACAGGGTCCCGCGCCGGGCGCTGCTCGTGGCGCTCGATATCGCCCGCGCCGCCGCGGCCCTGGCATTGCCCTTCGTGACGCAGATCTGGCAGCTCTATGCCTTGATCTTCATCCTTCAATCGGCCTCCGCGGCCTTCACCCCGACCTTCCAGGCGACGATACCGGACGTGCTGCCCGAAGAATCCCGCTACACCCGTGCGCTGTCGCTCTCGCGCCTCGCCTACGACCTCGAGAACATCTTCAGCCCGGTTCTCGCGGCGCTGCTGCTGGCGGTGATGTCCTTCGACGCCCTGTTCATCGGCACGATGGCCGGGTATCTCGCCTCGGCTTTGCTGGTGGCCTCGGTGCTTCTGCCGAGCACAGCTCCCGGGGCACCGCGAGGCGTCTACGAGGGCACGACCCGCGGTATCCGCATCTATCTCGCCACGCCCCGGCTCCGCGGGCTCCTGGCGCTGAATCTCGCTGCGGCGGCCGCGGGCGCGATGGTGCTGGTCAACACCGTCGTTCTGGTGCGGGGCGGGCTGGGGCTGGGCGAGAGCGCCGTGGCGTGGACGATGGGCGCGTTCGGAGGGGGTTCGATGCTGTCCGCGCTCACCCTGCCGCGCCTGCTGGACCGGGCGCCGGAGCGGGCGGTGATGCTGACGGGCGCCGCGCTGATGGTAGCGAGCCTGTGCGCGCTTGCCGCGCTCATCGCAAGCGTCGGGCTCTCCTGGCCCTTCCTTCTCGGCGCATGGGTCACGGTGGGGATCGGCTATTCCGGCGTACTCACGCCGTCGGGGCGGCTTCTTAGGCGCTCCTCGAATCCCGAGGACCGGCCCGCGCTCTTCGCGGCGCAGTTCGCGCTCAGCCATGCCTGCTGGCTGGTGACCTATCCGCTCTCGGGCTGGTTGATGACCGCCTTTGGGCCGCTCGCCGCGCTCGCCGGGTTGAGCGCGCTGGCTCTCCTCGGCGCGGCGCTCGCGCTGCGCCTGTGGCCGGGCGCCGACCCGGTCGAGATAGCGCATCGTCATGACGACCTCCCGCCCCATCATCCGCATCTTCGAGGCGGGCGCGAACACGTTCATCCCTACGTGATCGATGATTTGCACAGGCGCTGGCCATAGGCGGTTCCGCGTTCACCCGAGGAGCGCATCGAGAACGGCTGGGGAACCGGAAAGCGTGAAGACTTTGGAAGGTCGAAACAACGCGCCGATGGAACTCATCCGGCGCACGTCTGCGCCTTCGGCGCAAGGGGATGGGTGAGGGGGAGGCGGGTTTTTCTTCGCCACCCCGGTCCTGATTTTTCCTGATATTCAACGTCATCGTGCGGGTGCGCCCGTGCAGTACCGGCCGGGCAAGGCAATCCCGTACGCGATAGCGCCTGGTTTTTCGATTTTACCTGCCGGTTCCGATCCAGGCGGAGCCGTAGTCATTCCGGGGATTGCGGTATATGTTGTGCGCGTGGCCTGTCGCGCTACCGCCGTCTTGCGGCGCGTACTCGAGCAGGATCGAGGGACCGGTCACACGGAAATACGCGGCGCCCCGGACGCCCTGCGGTCCCCACCAGCCGAAATACGTATCGTCGATCTCCGCCTTCACGGTCGCCATCTTCGCCGCGTAGTCGTCAGCGTTGATGAAGCCCAGACGCGCGGCTATCACGCCCAGAAGGAGTTCTTTCTGCGTATCCGTCAGGTCACCGCCCTTGATGCCTTCCGGTGCGAGGACGGTCCCGTACTTCCCCGGCCCGGACTGGAGGTCGATGGCTCCTTCTCCGCGCACGGCGAGCTTTTTCTGGTCACTGTTCAGGCTGTCCAGGAAGGTCCGGGCCGCGGTGGTTTCTTCTTCGGTAATGAAAATTTCCTTGCCATCGTATCGCAGACGGAGCGGGCTGCCGCCTGTAAGCATCGGTGAGAAAGAAACGTCAGGGCCGTAAACGGTGATGTTGATGGCGAGGTGATGGCCCCCGAACTGGAACATCCAGGGCAGATTCGCAGAAGGTTTTCCTAAAAACGCGACAGAATAGAATTCGGACCCGTATTGCATAAAACGGTTTGACCTCAGCGTGTCTGCGGCCGCCAACTGGTAGTCGATGTTCCTGGCGCCTTTTTCGCTCATGAATTCGGCGAGCAGAGTGTCCAGATTCGCGCGCTGCGCTTCGGTGAGTTCACCCAGTTTCAAGCCGCCGCGGGGGAACATGCCCTCGGGCAAGTTCGACCAGTTCGACCGCTGGGCGTTGTCGGAAAACGCATACGTCGCCGCTTTTTTCTGCGCGTCGTTCAGCGAGGCCAGAAAGGCCGTTGCCGCCGAGGCGATGGCTGCGGTTTTCTCATCCCTCTCTCGCGCGCTGTAGGAGCCACTAAGGGGAAGCTCCACCGGCGAGGTATTCGCCCCGAAAACAATCTGCGTGATGAGCTTGGGATATTGAAACGAGAAAATACCGATTGCGAGGATGACAACCGAAACGCCGAGTAAATATTTCAGTGTGCGCCTTATCGAGTTCCGGTTTGACAACATCATAATCCTCGTTTTCAAGTTCTTCCGTTCAATGGGCAATGATACGCGCGAATCTCACCCCGTACATTGTTGAGAATTTTTCAAAGATTATCCAGCAGCACAGGGGTCCGGGGGCGCGCCGGCGATCCGGCCATCGTCCGAATGAGGTGGATTGCCCCTGTCGCCACATTTGCTTCGCGCTCCATGACGCTCACCAGTCGAGCCATTCATCATCTCTTTCACACGAAAGCGCGTTTCATTGCAGGATATGCGTGCACCCGGCATCAGGCAAAGCCGCGCCAGGCGGCGATTCGGGATGTATGGAAAAGCGGTGATTCCCCCTGCGTTCTCATGGGACGGGACCATCGCCCATTTCGGAGCGGGTTTCCTGGGGGGTCGGTGAGTTCCAAACCACGACGATGTAAGTGTAGGGGACGCATATATGCGTCCCTGCTTTTTCGCCGCCCATCATGGGTCGCATGTATGCGACCCCTACAAGGGGGCATCACCGTTATCCCCCTTGTAGGGGGGGCTTTTTCAACAACCCCTCTTCACTCGGGTTTCGCACCGCATCACGCGGAACTCGCACTCTCCGACTGTTTCATGAGCGCCTCCACTTCATCCGAAAACCGGTTTCCGGATCAGGCGGCGGGAGCGGTTCGCTCGATGAGGGTTTTCAGGGCGGCCATGTTCTCTTCATGCCGTTTCTCATCCCGTTTCGCCGCCTCCTCGAAGGCCGCCATGCTCTCTTCATGGCGCTTGTCATCCTGCTTCGCGGCTTCTTCGAAGGCCGCCATAGCTTCTTCGTGCCGCTTATCATCCCGCTTCGAAGCCTCCGCGAAAGCCGCCATAGTTTCTTCGTGGCGCTTATCATCCTGCTTCGCGGCTTCTTCGAAGGCCGCCATAGCTTCTTCGTGACGTTTATCATCCCGCTTCGAAGCCTCTGCGAAAGCCGCCATAGTTTCTTCGTGGCGTTTATCGTCCCGCTTCGCCGCTTCAGCGATGGCCGCCATGCTCTCTTCGTGGCGCTTGTCGTCCCGCTTCGCGGCTTCAGCAATGGCCGCCATGTTCTCCTCGTGTTGCGCTTCGCGTGCTTCTTCCTGCGCCTCGAGTTGCCTGCTCCTCAACTCGTTCGCCTGCCGCATGGTGTTGAAGCCCATATAGATGAGCAGGCACTGCAGCAAAACGCCCGCCGCCTGGACGAGCACGCCCCACATGATCCAGAACTGCGTCCCGTAACCCAGCACTCTCGCTTCCCTCCCGGTCTTTCTCGTGGAGTAGCGGGCATATCTTCCCATACCAAACGGGGCGTTTCAAATTCATCTTCCGTATGGTTTCATTCCCTCCGCCATCTTCTTCTCCTCCTCACCCCAGCCTCAAGCGGCGCGCGCATTTTCTCATGCAAGGCGAAGAGGTGCTCCCTACGCGCCCGCGATTTTTCTTTGAACCCTGCATTTCGGCTGATACAATTTCATACATATTCCCGAGAATCTCGGCATATTGTAGAGGCGACCCGCGCCCATATTGGCGCCTGAAACCTGCAACTTTTTGGAGTCGAAACATGAGAAGTTCTCCGGTGAAGAAATTTTTGCCAACCCTTTGCCTGATCTTCCTGTTCGCCTGGCTTCCGCCCGCCGAAGCTGGGGAAGGAAGCGACTGGGAGGTTCGCATCGGCGCAGGCGCGGAATATATTCCGAAGTATGAAGGATCGGATGAGATGAGATCGCGGGCGCTCCCTCTCGTGGATATCACCTGGAAGGACCTGGTGTTTCTGCATTCGCGTGACGGTCTGGGCGTACACCTCTATAACGAGGGCGGCCTCACGGTCAGCGCCAGTGTGGAGTATGTGTTCGCCAGGGATGAATCGGACAGCGACGACTTGAGAGGCATGGGCGATATCGATGAAACCGCCGCCGCCACCCTCATCGTGAAATATGACTTAGGCCTCCTTACGCCCTACGCCGGCGTTTCAAAACACCTGGGAGGCACCGAGGGGACGCTGGTGAAGGCGGGGGTCGGGGGCATCGTTCCGCTTGCCCTGCTGGACGGAAGCCTGAAACCGCAAGCGGCGGGAGATGACGGACCAACAGGGCCGGCCCTCAAGCTCGCCGCATCCATCACCTGGGCGGACGACACCTATATGGAAAACTACTTCGGCGTGAATCCGGCCCAATCTTCGGCCTCAGGTCACCCTCGATACAGCCCCGAGTCCGGATTCAAATCGGTGGACTTGGAAGCCGGCGTGATCTGGCTGTTCGCGGAAAACTGGGTGGTAATTGCACAGGTCGGGTACTCACGATTGTCGGGCGACGCCACAGACAGTCCGATCGTCAAAGACGATGGCCGGTTCTCCGGCGGTTTGTTTCTCTCCTACGGTTTCTGAATCGTCAGGGTTGTTTTTCGAACCGGAGCGCCGCCGTTTCGTGGTGACGGGGCGGAAGGGTGTGCGGGGTTGTTGAAAATGCCCAATGCGGGAGGATTTGCGTTTGTTGTAGTGACAGCCCCTCCTCGGGGCTGTCCCACAAGTCGCGACCTTGGGCTGTTCACGAGAACAGCCCACTACGGTAGGCGGTGGTTCCTGCCTCTTCGGTCGGAACCGACTTCTCGGGACCCACGACGAATTTGGTTTTCGTTCGTCATTCCGGCGCACGCCGGAATCCAGTGCGGGTGATCCGCGAACCGCTCCTGCAGGATACCGGATTTAACCACTCCGGCATGACGGGCGGAGCCGCGCGCGGGCATCGCTCCCTCTCCCTCGATACGGCCCTGTGGGCCTACTTGGGATGATGAGGATTGTGTTCTCTTCGCCCTGAGCCGCCGCTGCGTTACCCTCACCCTGAGTAGCGGCGAAGCCGCGTATCGAAGGGTCTGTCCTGAACCCGTCGAAGGGCGCATTTCCCCGCATTTGCAGCGTGCGGGTTTCCGGCCGGATGGGCGAGAATTCCGCTTGGGAAAGTCAATTTCGAGTGAGGAGGGGCTGTTGAAAAAGCCTCCTGACAGGGTAAAGGCAACCCCCATGAAAGGGGAACCCCCCTTGACAAAAAAAAAAAAAAAACGAAGCCCCCTCTGCTCGGCGGGAACGCATCGCCTTTTTATACCCCCCTGTCAAGGGGGGTAGGGGGGGTGGTTTTCATGGCAGGGGGAGGACGAGCGAGGCGGGGTTTTTCAACAACCCCTCATCAGTCGGAATTCAAGAGAAAAAATCAATAAAAAAGCAGAAACAATTGGATAAAATTAGATAAATTCACGGGGTTTTTTGATAAATTAGATTCATCGAATATTTCAAGCCGTTTTCATCGGCGGAAAATTCCATGTAACATATTGAAATTATTTAAGATAACCATTTTTCCGCTACCCAGCGAGTCGTCGACCTCATGGCAATGGCTCAGATAGTGATGGGCGACTCCGCCCAAGTCGTCGATGGCCTGAAAATCACCGTCGCTTCGCGGGTTGTAGATGAGGGCGTTGCCACCCGGAAGACGGAGCAGGTAGGCGTGGACGCTCAGCGTGGAGAATTCTTCTGTTGCGTCGTTTGCTACAGGTCGGGGTATAGCTGTTTCATGTCCGCATCGTCCTTTTCACGATGCCGCAATAAATCGGTTGCCTCGCCGGGCAGGCGACCTCATGGCGCAGACCCTGTGGCGCGGGTAAGGGTCCGCATTTCGTCGCTCATTCTGCCCTCGGGTCACCATCCCGTTCGGGTCGACGCACGGCCCACACTCCTAAAACACCGCTACCCAACGGATCCGGCATGGAATCGTTCGGCGGCGGTCAGGCTTCGAGCGACTGCTTTCGGGCCACGAATTCTTCTATCGTTCCGCCTTTGGCGGGGCCGTCGAAAAAGATGTTGGGACTTTCGAACATCGACAGTATCAACGCGCCGTTGGGCGATGTCGCGACATGGCGGCTGCCAGCCGGCCGCCAGACATATTGGCCCGGCCCGCAGACGCCTTCATGGTCCTCGAGCGAGCCCTCCAGGATATAGCTCTGTTCCAGTCCGGTATGCTCGTGATCGGGAATCGTGGCGCCCGGCTCCATCTTCGCCAGCATGGTCAGGACTCCACCGTTCTCGTCCTGCAGGAGAACCTTGACCGAGACGCCCTCGAGCGGCGATGGCCGCCATTCCAGGGAGTCGACGTCGACATAGCGCGACGCGAGCTTGTCGATACCGTCATGGGCATCGGTGTTCGGTGTTTGCATGACCTTTCCTCCCAAATGGTCCCGCCGATATCTTCGATATCGGCAGCGGAACATGTCAACGAACGCCATGTGCTGGTTGAAGCATTTACGGGTCGGAATCCCTGAAACGACCCGGGGACCCGTCCATTTCTATCCCTTACACTTTTTCACTTTGCTGAATCTGCCTTTATTCGTGATCCGCGTCAAGCAGGTTTATCCTTCCAGATAAAATCGCGGGATCATCAAAAAGTGGGCACCTTCTCAAATTCATCTCCTCTAATGAACTCATCCATCAAAAAATCAAGAAGGGACCGTCAAATGCTGGAGTGATTATTGGTGCGAGTTTCCTGACCCTTGGAGTCAGACTCGGCTCTGCCGTATGGGCTGAATTGAAGAAGGGAGCGGCACATCCTTCTGGAATTGGGTTGCGGACAATCTGTTATTCAGCAAAGAGGAGATGCGCCACCCATGGGCAACGATCCGATTTTTTCTTTTCCGGGTAGGTCTTTCGTGAAGCGTGCAGCGACTTGGAACGCGAGGGCACACACCGGACCGGTAGCGCGGTGGTGCGGACTGCTGTTTTTACCCGGAGGTACTGCCGCCGTATCTGAGGAAGTCAAGCGGCTCGATGAGTTGATTCTCGGACTGTATCTGAGGGGGCTCGACAAATTACTTCAAAAAGGCGCTCACAGCGTTGTTCGGTGAGTGGATGAAAGAGCTCTCGCCGGCTACGGTCGCTCGGCTCGAGCGCGGCCGGGAAGCCGGGTATGCCCGTTAGCGGACCCGAGGCCGGCATGGGCGCGAGTTCGTGTGCCTGTGGGTCGATGGCATCTAAGCGAACGTGCGTGCCGAAGTGCGGCGCTGCATCCTTGTCGTGATTCGCTGCGACGTGCACGGACGAATGCGCTTCCTCGCGACCGAATCAGGCGATATCAACCAAGTGCATTTGCCCGCAGTTGCGGGTCGGTCGAAACCCCCACGCGCGCCTAGAATACACCACGGGCGGCGACGCGAGAAAGGGCTCGATTTGGACGGCCATTCAGAGTGCAAACAAAGACAGGCTCGGTAGATATTGCCTGCCCCCTCGTTTCCGAATCGGGAAGAACAATGAAACGACACGGCTTCTACAGAGCCTGCCCGCATCGCACCGAACGCCTCTCACAGCTCGTTTAACAATTTCTGAAAATATCTATAAATATAGCTAAATTCACGGGGTTTTTCCGTAGATTTCCGATAAAAAAATCGTTCGATATGCCATAATTGCGTCTGGAAAACCGGCGGATAGAGGGGGGAGTACGTTCCCGAACCGATGGCGCAAGAGGAGGCGCGAGATGGGTCTTTTGAGCATCAACCATACGAGTTTCACGGTGTCCGACGCTTTGGCGATTGCCGGGTGGTACTGCGAAACCCTTGATTTTACGATACTTTCGGACGAGACGCGGCCCCGGGACTACAGCGAGAAAGTGACGGGTATCGCAGGCGCGGATCTACGCATCGTCTACATCCGGGGCGGGGAATACAACATCGAGCTGGTCGAATACGTCGGCGCGCCGGGCGTGAAGATAGACACGGCCACGAACAACGTGGGCAGCGCGCACATCGCCTATAACGTCAATGATCTCAATGGGATGTACGAAGCCTTGGCGCCCAGGGGGGTCAGGTTCGTCTCGCCGCCCGTGCCCGTCACGCAAGGCCCCAACACGGGCGGCTTCGTGGTTTATCTCGAGGATCCGGACGGCAACACGCTCGAACTCATCGAGAGGCCGAGCGATTAAGTCAAGCTAAATCAGAGTGTTACGATCTCCCCCGGCTTCAGGACGATGATTTCCGTATCGAGGCCGCGCTTGCGCACCTCCTCGATGAACGCCTCGGGCGTTCCCGTGAGGTGGGGCAGGCTCGAATGGTGGATGGGCACGACGCGCTTCGCTTCGAGCAGCTCACATGCCAGCGCCGCCTGCCGCGCGCCCATGGTGGCCCTGTCTCCAATGGGCAGGCAGCACAGATCGGGCGCATAGAGTTCGGCGATGAGCCGCATGTCGCCGAAAACGGCCGTATCTCCCGCATGATACAGGCGTTTTCCGTCTTCAAAGGTGAGAATCAGACCGCAGGGCTCGCCCGTATACTTGAGTTCCGGCCCGTAGGCGCCCCCGTGAAAAGCGTGGGTGAGCGTGAGCTGGACGCCGCCGAAATCGACCGTGCCGTCTTTTCCCATGGCTGTGGCGTGGGCGCCCAAATCGTATTCGGCGCCTATGGTGCGGATCAAGTCCATGTGGCCCGCCACGGGGCATGGATTCGCCTCGAAGATGGGGATCACGTCCGCCGTATGGTCGAAATGGCCGTGCGTCAGGCAGATCAAGTCCGCCTTTTGCGGGGTCTTGAGTTCAGGAGGGCAGACGGGGTTCTTCTCGAGCCAGGGGTCGATATAGATGTTCTTGCCGCCGTCCGTTTTGACCAGAAACGTCGATTGTCCGTGAAATATCAGCCTAGCGCCCATGTCTCCGCACTGCCTCCTAAGTGTTTGATTTGTTGAGGAAATTCTATAAATGCTCCCGGAACCAGGCCGTCGTTTCCTTCAAGGCCATATCGAAGAGTGCCGGGTTGTTCACCTGATAGACGTCGTTGTGGCGTCCCTTGGGAAGCATGACGATCTTTTTCGGTTCGCCGCAAGCCGCGTAGCAGGCGTGCGCTTCGGACGGAGGAACCATGACGTCCTCTTCTCCGTAGATGAACAGGACGGGCCGGGGCGAGATTTTCCCGACCACCCATTCGGGCCGATAGCGGAAACACGCCTCCACGCTTTCGAGGTCGAGTTCGAGCACTTCCTCGGAGCCGTGTTCCTCCAGCGTCATCGGGGGTTTGGGGTTGTCCGGATCGTCGCTGTAGATATCGTGGCGGATAATCGTTTCCCGCTCATTGGTGGTGACGCGCTGTCGGGCGGCTTCCCGGATACGGGACTTGAAGGCGAGCCATTCATAGGGTCTCCTCAATGTTTTCAGCCAGCGCTCGCCGTCGTGCACTCCCACGGCGGAAACGGTCGCCTTCACGCGCTCATCGAACGCCGCGGCCCAAATGGCGTGCGCGCCGCCAAAGCTCGTGCCATACAGGCCGATTCGCTCGGGGTCAACGCCTTCCACGGTTTGCAGGTAAGTGATTCCGTCGTAGGTGTCCTGGGCCTGCTCCAGCGGGCGGTGACGTCCGCGAACGCCCTCGCTGACGCCGTAGCCGCGATAATCGGGCGCTAGGGTGAAAAACCCCGCTTTGCTCAAATGGATGGGCATATCGATTGTGGCCAGATTCTTTCGTCCGCTGTATCCCGTGACGCAGACAATTCCAGGCCGGGGCGGATCGCCTGGTCGCCAGTCGTCGGGACGATACAGATGAGCGGCGATTTTGAGGCCGTCACTGAAATAAGCGATATCTTCGTGCATTTCCCTTTCCTTTTTGAAGCATTCAATTATAGTTTATCGGAGAATACAGGGTTTTTGACACAAAGAGCCACTGCTGATAGGGGTAGGGAGGCATGCAATACACGGCTTTTTGAAGTTTCTGGGAAACCGGAAGTCTTACAAGAGCAGCATAAAAATTTTATCAATTGGTTCTTAATATCGTAGCGTGGAGAGGAGATGCTTACAAAATAATGTCTCGTCAAAAAGTCTTCATCATTCTCGCCGTTCTGGTTCTTGTAGTAGGCATAGGTATCACCAATTGGCTGATCGAGAATCGACCGGAACCCGAGACAGCAACTCCTCCGGCACCTCGCAGATTTGTCAGGACCATGCTCTTGAAAAAACAGGACAAAACCTTCTGGATCAAAGGATTCGGAACCGTGCGGCCCAAGACGGAGCTTTCGGTTGTGCCTGAAGTTTCAGGGAAAGTGGTCGAGCGTTCGGCTGGGTTCAGGACCGGCGGCTTCATCAAGAAAGGGGATGTGCTTTTCCAAATCGACCCTGCGGATTACAAACTCGCCATCGAGCGGCGCAAGGCGGAAATCGCGCAACTCAGAGCCGACATCGCCCGTTTGAGGCAGGAGGAAAAGAACCACCAGGCCGATCTGGACATCGCCGAGCGTCATATAGAATTGGTTCGCCAGGAAATGCAACGCAACAGAAGATTGAGAAGGCAAGGCGTGATCTCTTCTGGTCAATATGATCAGTCTCAACAGAATTTTCTGAGGCAGGAAAGAACAGTTCAGTCCATTAAAAATGTTTTATCGCTCTTGCCCGTTCAGTTAAGTCAGAAACGCGCCTCGTTGGATGCGAACCGCTCGGAACTCAAAAGAGCGTTTCTGCAATTGTCTCGCACTAAAATCGTGGCTCCTTTCGATGCGCGGGTGCGAGAGACGAGTCTGGACACGGGCGATTTCGCGGCTGCGGGGAAATCCGTGGGGATGATTTATGACGTATCGGTGCTGGAGGTTCCGGTTTCCCTGCCAGTGGAGGATGCGCGCTGGGTATTTCGCCGTAATCAGGGGGCGGCGTTTCCGCGAAGCCAGGAGGAGGTGAAGCCGTTTTTACCCACGGCCCGTGTATCGTGGAGTCAATTTGGAGAGAAGGTCGAATGGCGAGGGCGGGTGTCGTTGGTCGATTCTGGTCTGGATGAATCCACGCGCGCGCTCACGCTGGTGGTGGAAATTCCTGAACCCATGAAGAACTGGGTGCCCGGGGAGCATCCTCCCCTTTTCGTGGGAATGTTCGTGGAAGTGAAAATAAAAGGAATCACGATGCCTGACGTGTTTGTTATTCCGCGCGCCGCATTGCGAGAACGGGATCATATTTATTTGTTGGACGAGGGGAAACTCAGAATCCAGAAAGTGGAAGTCATTCGGAAAGATCAGGATGGCGTCATAATCAAAAATGGATTGGGTGAAAATGCCCGCATCATTCTTTCCGCGGTCCCCGACCCCGTTTCCGGCATGAGACTCAATGATCAAAACGGGATTGTCGATGGGGCTTCCGCGCAATGAAGCAAATTCTGGATTGGTCCGCGCGTCATACTGTTTTCGCCAACCTTCTGATGGGGATAATGCTGATCATCGGTGTTGTCGCCGTTTTTCAAATCCGCAGCGAGTTGCTCCCTCAATTCGCCCTTGATCGAATCAGCGTCAACGTCACGTGGGAGGGCGCGAGTCCTGCGGAGGTGGAAGAGGGCATTTGCATCAAGATTGAAGAGGCCTTGACCGGTGTCGAGGGGGTAAAAAAAATCACTTCGGTTGCTTATGAGGGTCGCTGTGAAATTGCCGTGGAGCTACATGCCTGGATCAAGAATTCCCGGGATTTGATGGAAGATATCCGGAGCGAAATCGATCGTATCAAGACATTGCCCGAGAACATAGAAAGGCCCATCGTTTCGGAGGTGAAGCGGATAAATCAAGTAGTTCGCCTTTCCTTGTTCGGCAATGTGTCCGAAGAAGTCCTGAAACGAAAAACCACGGAGATTAAAGATGAATTGCTGGATTTGCCCAACATTTCAAAGGTGGTTCTGAGCGGCTTGAGAGATTGGGAAATTTCAATCGAAGTCTCTGAGGAGATGTTGCGCCGCTATGGTCTAACGTTTGAGCGGGTCGCGAATATCATTCGCAAGAATGTGCTTGAACTCTCAGGCGGAGATATCCGTTCTGCGGAGCGGAGAATCAGAATCAGGACGTTGGGAAAGCGTTACACGGGCCCTGAGTTCGAGCGGCTTGAAATACTTACCCAAAAAGATGGCGCAATTTTGAGACTCGGTGATATAGCCCGTGTGGTCGACGCTTTTGAAGACAGCGATAAATCGGGTCGATTCAACGGTAAACCGGCTGCGCTCATCCTGGTGTATCGAACCGATGAGGAAGATGCGCTTTCGATTTCTAAAACGGTAGTTGAATACGTCAAGAAAAAACGGAAAGAACTACCCGAAGGATTGGATTTGGTCCATTGGGCGGATACCTCGCGCTTGATACAGGACCGGCTCGATCTTTTGTTGAGAAACGGTCGCGTCGGACTCGTTTTGGTTTTCATCTCCATGTGGCTGTTTTTGAACATTCGCCTTTCTTTTTGGGTGGCGATGGGAATTCCCGTCTCCCTTTTGACGGCGTTGGGATTCTTGAATTTCTCCGGTGGCACGCTCAACATGCTCTCGATGTTCGCCTTCATCATGGTTTTGGGGATACTGGTGGACGACGCCATTGTCGTGGCTGAAAATATCTATTCGCATATGGAAAGAGGGAAAAATCGCGTTCAGGCGGCTATTGACGGCTGTTATGAAGTCGTCCTGCCGGTTACCGCGACTGTCGTGACATCCATTGTGGCTTTCGCTCCCTTGCTGATGGTGGAAGGAACGGTCGGGAAATTCATGGCGGTGCTCCCCGCGGCCATCATCGCCGCGTTAATCGCTTCTCTCATCGAATCGTTGTTCATTCTGCCGGCTCATCTGGGACATTGGGTGCGGCCTCCCAGGGCGGGTGGGCTCTCATCTCAAATGAGAAACACCATCGATAGAGCCATAAACTGGCTCATCCATCGATTTTATGCGCCGATTCTGAGATTTTGCCTCAACGCCAGGTATCTGGTCCTTTCCCTGGCTTTGGTGGTTTTTATGGTGACGGTAGGTTTAGCTGTTGGTGGGCATGTAAGATTTTTGTTTTTTCCAAAAATCGATTCCGATTGGGTGCATGCCCAAATTCTCTTCCCGCTGGGAACCCCGATTCGGCAAACGCAAAACGCCGCGCAAAAGATTGAGCAGGCAGCCGTCGCGCTTGACGAAGTTGTCCGCTCGAAAACGGGTGAACCAGTCGTCAAACATGTATTTACAATACTGGGTGAGAATCTTGACCCAGGCGGCGGGCGCGTCGTGGGAGGGAGCCATATGGCGCAGGTGATTATCGAGATGCTGCCCTCAGAAGCCAGAGGAATCAGCTCGGATGAAATCATCAATCGATGGCGTGAGAATACAGGAGAAATTCCCGATGTGATGAGCCTTACTTTCAGTGGAGGAGGAGCAGGTCCGCCCGGTGGTAAACCTATAGATGTGCAGTTTTATGGTGATGACATCGGGACTTTGAGAAAAGTAACTCAGGAGTTCAAGCGGGAGTTAACTAAATATCCCGGCCTATATGATGTTCAAGATGATTTCCGGCCTGGAAAGCTTGAGTTCCGAACATCATTAAAGCCACAGGCCCGCGTTCTGGGAGTGAATCTGGATGACTTGGGGCGTCAGTTACGCGCGCGCTTTTTCGGGCTGCAAGTCCTGCGTCTGCAACGTGGCCGGGATGACGTGAAGGTCAAGCTTCGCTATCCGTTTGAGGAGAGGCGTTCTCTGGAAGATATCAGGAAAATGAGGGTCAGGACGTCATCGGGGGCGGAAATCCCTTTCCATGAGGTGGCGGAAGTCGATATGATTCAAGGGCTTGATGCAATAAGACGAGTAGCCAGATCAAGGGCGATTAATGTAACGGCCGAAATCGACCAAGACCGCGCCAATCCCACCGAGGTTCTAAATGACTTGAATGCGAATTTTTTCCCAAAGCTCCTGAACCGCTATAACGGGGTAGGGGTTAGATTTGAGGGTCAGGCTAAAGAGACGCAGGAGTCATTCGACAGCCTGTTCCGCGCTTTTGCGCTCGCGATTGCCGTCATATTCACGATTTTGGCCACGCTGTTCAGAAGCTATTTCCAGCCCTTCGTCGTCATGAGCGCCATTCCGTTTGGAATTGTAGGCGCAATTTGGGGGCATATTGTCATGGGTTTCGATATCTCCATCTTGAGCATGATGGGCATCTTGGCTCTTACCGGCGTTGTGGTAAATGACTCTTTGGTTCTGTTGGATTTCGCGAACCGAAGTATCAAAAACGGAATGACGATAGAAGACGCGCTGCAGCAGGCCGGTGTTGCGAGATGGAGAGCTATTGTTCTGACCACAATGACGACCGCCGCTGGATTGGGGCCGATGTTGTTCGAGAAAAGCTTCCAGGCGCAATTCTTGATTCCCATGGCAATTAGTTTATGCTTCGGGCTGCTTTTCGCCACTGTGATAACACTCGTTCTTGTTCCTGTAATCTCTTTGATCGGAAACGACATCGGGCGCTTTTGGTGGCGGATATGGACGGGCAGATGGTTGACGAGGGAAGAGGTGGATGTGCATTCTCCACAAAAAGGTGAGATGAGCATCTAATTTGGTGCTTTATAGTTTTATCGTTTGCGTAGCATGCGGAAAGTTTGTAATTGATTTTCTAGAACGCATAGATTCCGAAAATATAATTTCACGAACTGATGGATGAAGGAGAATTAGCTTTTATGTCCTCAAGGTTCGATGTGCGTTACGGCGAAGAAATAGGAGATAAGATGGAAGCGGTTGTGATGACTGCTCCCGAAAAACTTGAAATTCAATCCGTACCCGTTCCTGAACCGGATATCGGAGAAGTGCTGGTAAAAGTTGAGTGCACCACGATTTGTGGGACGGACATTGAAATTATTAAAGGCGGTCACCTCCCGAATTGGCCTTCTCAACTTCCAGCTATCCTAGGGCATGAGTGGGCCGGAAGAATCGTGGCGATGGGTCCGATGACCGAAGGATTCGGCCTTGAGATGGGTGATGCCGTAGCGGGTACGAGCCACGCAGGGTGCGGTGCCTGTCGCATGTGTCTGATTGGCCGCTACAACCTCTGCTATAATTATGGGAATACAGTCACCGGCCACAGGCAGTATGGGCATATTACGCAAGGCTCTTATGCCGAATATGTAACCAACAACATACGTGCGTTGCACAAGATGCCAGAAGGAATGTCATTCGAGTATGGTTCGGCGGTGGACCCGGCTGGTTGCGGTCTCTGGACGGCGAAGCGCGCAGGGATCAACCCCGGCGATACTGTCGTAATTTTAGGTTCTGGACCAATTGGTGTTTTTTCTTATGAATCAGTTAAAGCGATGGGTGCAGGGCGTGTGATTGTCGTGGGTGGAGGCAAGAGATTAGAAATCTTAGAGGAACAAGGCGCTGAAGTGGTCAGTTACCGAGATGGTGGTGTGCCAGAACGGATAGATGAGATGACGGGCGGGAGAAAAGCCAACGTGGTCCTGGAGACGGCTGGGACTACGGATAGCTTTAGATGGAGTGTGGACTGTGGGGGTAAAGGCGCGCGAGTCGCCATTACCGGCATACCGGAAAACATTCCTGATATGGCATGGAAACGCGTCGTGCTTGAAGAGATGGATATTTTTGGCGTCCGAGCGAACCCCAATTGTGGAGATGAGGTATTATCACTCATAAATGCTGGTAGGATGAAAGTGGACCCATATATAACCCATCGTTTTCCTCTCAGGGAATATCAAGAAGCGCATGATACGTTTGTAGCTCGAAAGGACGGTGCCTTGCTCGTGAATCTGACTCCTGGAGTATAACGGAAATGTCTCAAGGCGAGATGAAGTATGGCGCGAGAATGATTGCGCAGGCGGCGCTCGAAGCCGTTCCGAATCCTTCAAAACAGCGAGATTACGTTGTCGATTTCACAATTCCCGAATTTACTTGCCTTTGTCCGATCAGCAATTTTCCCGACTTCGCCACCATCCGTATCAAATACATTCCTGGGGATAAAATAGTGGAGTTGAAATCTCTGAAACTCTACATCAATAATTACCGGGACCGAGAAATTTTTCATGAGCAGGCCGTTAGCACCATCCTTGATGACATGGTTGAAGTTTGTGAACCGAAGTGGATGTGGATTGAAGGCGATTTTAATGTGAGGGGAAATATCAAAACGAAAATTAGAGCTACTCATGGCGTGAGACCACAAGATGTTCCAGAATAGGCAAAATGCCGATCAAATTTGTACGCTGCGTGGTTAAAGCCAGAACAGATTGTCTAATGACAAATAAAATTCAATGGTTTAAGCCATATTTTCTCTGAGGTGGAAATGACAGAATATAAAGTGGCGGGTATAGGCCTCACACGAATCGATGCGCCGGACAAAGTAGCTGGAAGTGCCAAATATGCGGCTGATGTCCCATCGAGCCGCGCACTTATTGGGTTGGTCTTGGGCAGCCCGCATCCCTATGCGAAAGTGAAAACGGTGGATGCGACTGAGGCGCGGAAGTTACCTGGCGTTCGTGCAGTCATGACGCGAGATGAAGCTCCTCGCATTCGGTTCGGCGCCAACATCAAGGATCAGAGTTGGTTTGCGCAGGATGGTTTTGTTCGATATGGCGGAGAGCCGGTGGCTGCCGTGGCTGCCGAAGATATGGATGCCGCCCAAGCTGCCATCAAGTCGATTCGTGTGGAATATGATGTATTAGAACCGATAGTCAACGGCTTGGATAGTCGAGCCGGCAAAGGTCTTGCCGTCCACGAAGATTGGCGAGAGTTGGGGCTTGGCCCGAATGCAGATAAAAACATCATTGCTAGCTTTGAAAAAGAAATTGGGGATGTCGAAGCTGGATACGAAGAGGCGGATCGTATTTTTGAGCATACTTTTTCAACGCCATTCGTTCATGCTGGTTATATCGAACCCCACGCGTGTACCGCCGAAGCCGGTACCGACGGAAAAGTTACGATCTGGACGACTACGCAGGATGCATGGGCCATTCGAGCGGACGTAGCTGAGGCACTCGGCCTTCCGGCAACACAGGTTCGAATCATTCCTACTGAAATTGGAGGTGGTTTTGGCGCTAAGCTTAAGAGTACTTATGAGCACATTGCCGCTCTTTTGGCTTTGAAGACAGACCAGGTTATTCGCATGGAAATGACCCGCGAGGAAGACCATATCGGAGTGAATCCGAGGCACCCTCATTTCATCACCATACGCACAGCGGTGAAGAATGACGGGACGTTTGTTGCCCGAGAGCTTGATGTCACCATGGATCATGGTGCCTATGGCCGAGGAGCACCTTTCCAGTGCAGCAGCAAGATGCTGATGGGCTCATCCACTTATCGGATTCCCAATGTCAGGATCCGTGCATGTACGGTATATACCAATGGCCCTGTTTGCGGCCCCGTGCGTGCACCAAGCGGCCCCCAGTACCATTTTGCCACCGAAGTGCAGATGGACATCATCGCGCGTGAGATGGGGATCGACCCACTCGAGATAAGACGCATCAATTCACTTCAGCCCGGAGATGAAACGCTGGCTGGAAAGGAGCAAAATCCTTCCATGCGTAGCGTTCTCGACTCAACAGCCGTGGAAGGAAAGTGGGGGGGAGAGATTGAAGCGAATGGAGAGCTTGAAGGAGATGGATGGAAGCTCGGTCGTGGCATTGCATGCGGCTATTGGCCAGGGCCGGGGGAAGCGTCTAGTTGTACGGTTCGCCTGAATCAGGACGGTACCGTACAAGTGGTAGCAGGAACTGTAAACCTCACTGGTATGAGCACCTCTATATGCCAACTCGCAGCAGAGGAATTAAGCGTAAGTTTGGATGAGGTGCGATACACGAACGGAGATACGGATTCGGTTCCCGAGTCATCGGCGGCGTCAGGTAGTAAGGCGACGCGCGCGGTGGGAATGGCAACTTTGAGCGCCTCGCGTGATTTGCGAAATAAAATCTTGAATGTGGCGAGTATAAAACTCGAAGCGGCTGCGGACGATCTGGTTTTGGAAGATGGGCAAGTCAAAGTAGCTTCGGCGCCGGATCGCGCTCTGACACTTGCGCAAGTGGCCAAGGCGGCGCCTGAAATTCAGGGGTTTTTGATTGGGCAAGGTGAAAGTGCAAAACCTCCCCCGTGTCCCATACATACCGGACAGGTAGCGGATGTCGCCGTGAATCCCGAACTCGGAGAAATCAAGGTTTTGCGACTCATATGTGTGCAGGATGTTGGATTCGCCATCAATCCATTGTCTGTTATTGGACAGATTGAAGGCGCCATGCTTCAGGGACTTGGTTTGGCTCTCATGGAAGAGCAACCCAGGCGCCCGGATGGGAATTTGCACGGTGATACCTTCCATGAATATTTGATCCCTACCAGTATGGATATGCCTGAACTGAAAGCCGTTTTGTATGACAATCCGGCCGAGGGCACGCCCTATGGAATGCGGGGTGTGGGTGAACCCCCCATTGTGGCGACTGCAGCGGCGATAGTGAATGCCATACAAGACGCAGTCGGCACACCTGTTTTCTCTTTGCCTGTTGGCCCGCATCATATCCGAGAGGCTCTGGCTACGAATAGCGGATAAATCACACTCGATACTTTCAAGGAGAATCCAATGCCTGTGGATGAAGGAACAAGTTTACCGGATAGTCTGGGCGTGACCGAAGAGATGATGGCGTGTCCTCTGCCAAGATTGCCTTTCGTCGATCCCGATAATGTTCCTGACGATCTCGAGGAGGAACTTGCTCCGCTCTATGATTGGTCGAAGCGGATGTGGGGCACTGTCCCGCGCTTTTTGCAGCTTTTGGCAAATGCTCCTCCCACCATGGAAGCATGGATGTTGCTCGACCAAAAGCTCCGCACGAATCGATTGAAGACGGAGTCGGATTATATCCGCCTCATGGAGCTCGTTATCGTCAAAACGGCCATATTGACGGAGTGTAACAACTGAATCGGGCACAATGTGGAGCTCGGTCGAGCTCTGGGTCTTAGCCAGGATCAGATCAATCTACTTGAAGGCGATGATTGGAAAGACAGCGATTTGTTCGATGATAAGGAGAAAGCCGTTATCCGGTGGGCGGATGAGGTGTCGAAGTTAACGGCGAAGCATAACGACTTTGCATTCAATGAGATGAAGAAATATTTCTCTAATCGGCAGATCGTGGAACTCACTTTTATTTGTGGTATGTGGCATCTTTCCGGGAGACTGGCCGAGGCGCTTCACCTGGTGGTGGAACCGCCAGGAGGGCGTATCGAATTTCAAGCAGAAGACATGGCGTAAATAGTTTGACTCAAGGCTGAAGGTTCAAAGCCTCAATTTTGTGGGCAACCATTTGTCTGCGCGTGTGCCCATGAGCGTCATATTGTGGATTGAACAGAGCGGAGTTACTTGGACTCCACCCCACCTGTTTTTCGTTTATCTTGTTCAAAAAATTTTCAGTTCCTGGGCAGCGCCGGAAAAAATGTAGAAGTATCGCTTTTACTAATACATTTTGTCATTTGAAAAATAAGGATTTATGGAGAAAAAAGTATTGCTTTTTTAAATGGTTTCTGTATACTTGTCCGCTTTGTGACGTCGCTTGGTGGCAAAACCCAGGCAAATTTGTATTGAACCAACCGCCCATAGGATGAGGAAGAAATGATTGAGTTCAATGAAAGTGTAGTTGTCTTGGACCATGAGTTTTTTGCTGAATGTGGAGACGTTTTACCAACGGATGTGGATTATGATGTGCCTGATGAGAGCGGGAGTGAGAATTTTTCCTTCTTGAGTGACGGCGAAGGAGGTAATGCTCCTGCTGCTTATTAGTGCCCAAGGGGAGAAATTGAATCAACGCCCGGTTGAAGGATCAGCCGGGCGTTTCTTTTGTCCTGAATTTTTTGCAGGATATATTTTTTACTTCATGACGATGGGAAAAATGTGATGGTGGCAGACGAATTGACGATTCACCATGAGGACACGCGGGGCCGCATTCTCTCAGCGGATTCGATGACGTATTTTGATGAAAGGGTTGGAAAAAGGGACGTTCTCATTGGAGGTTCCTACGCCGCACGAATGACGATTGCCTGGGCAATGCGGCTGGGTGCGAGGGCAATCATTGCCCATGCGGCCGGAGTTGGAAAGGATGATGCGGGGATCAGCGGTCTCCACTTGGCTCAGGATTATCATGTGCCTGCATTGGCGTGTGAAACCATGTCCGCCAGACTCGCCGTAGGAGAATCCGTTTATGAAGGCGAAGTCGGCCATGCGAATCAAGCGGCTAAAAATCTTGGTGTTGAAATCGGGCAGTCAATAGCAGAGGCTTCGAATTGTTTGCTGAATGGGGAAGTGGGACGGAGAGTGATTGTCGAAGAAAGTCTCGACGATAGAATTTATGAATTAGTGCGTCTTCCTAATGGGAATATACGCGCTTCATGGGGTATTCCCGTCCTGCGTTCCATCAAGGAACCAAGGTCAGATGACGTCTTTATCCAAGCTTCTCATTGCGGACTTACTCTCGTCGAGTCTGTCACCAAGCTTAATCTGAAGGGTGTTATTGCGAATGATGCGGGCCGGGGGAAAGATGATTCTGGTATTGCATCTTTTCCTTATCTGGCGCGGGAGGGTATCGCGGCGGCTGCGGTTGGTGCCATGAGCGCGCGCATTGGTGATGTGATGAGCACATGGGAAGACGGCGTGATTTCATGCATGAATGAAGTAGCGGAAAAGCGCGGAGTTCGAAAAGACATGAGAACCCGAGAGGCGGCTCACGCCATGCTCAATCCGTAAGGTTTAACTCAAGAAGCTGTCTTGGTGGAGGTGAGGGGATTCGAACCCCTGACCTCGTGGGTGCGATCCACGCGCTCTCCCATCTGAGCTACACCCCCACAAAAGGAATATGAAGGTAGGCGAAGGAGCTTCGGGTGTCAAGTGAAAAAGGGAGAGCCGATGAAGAGCTCCCCCTAGGAGACTTCACCGGCTCTCGACCTGCCGCAGAGTCCGCCCGTTTCCCCCGCAGCAGGGAGTTTCGCTCGACTTAAAATGGGAGCCGAGGACTCAACCCCCGAGGTGTATTATCCTCGGCTCCCGATCCTGCTGCAGAGTCCGCCCGTTTCCCCCGCAGCAAGAGAATTCACTTTGGTGAGAGTCGGGGGAAGAACCCTCCGAGGATTCTCCCCCGACTCTCGTCCCGTCGCAGAGTCCGCCCGTTGCCCCCCCGACGGGTAACAATTGTTTTTTTAAGAACATCCACTCGTCGCACCGCAAGTCATGCATTTCAGGCAGGTACCGTTTCTTACCAGGGTGAATAAACCGCAATCGCCACATGCTTCACCCTCATACCCTTTGGCGCGGGCTTCTTCGATACGCGGATCGAGGGCGGAGCTTGCTTCTGCTATAGGCGTCATCGAAGCGAAGGTGGATTCTTTCTCATAATTCAGACTTATCCGGTCACTACGCGGTGCGCTTGCATCTGGTCCCGGGAATATGGTTTGGATCTCCTCTTCTTCCTCGGTGTCGAATTCGGGGATCTCTTCCTGAGGGCGCCCAATGGTATCGCTCCTCAGGTCTTCCGACACCACTTGCGCAAGGTCGTGGCGTCCGAGATATGAAACTGCCAACTCACGGAAGATGTAATCGATGATGGATGTGCTCATCTTGATGTGCGGGTTGCCTGAAACCATGCCCCCGGGCTCGAAGCGCGTGAAAACAAATGCATCCACAAATTCATCCAGGGGGACGCCGTGCTGTAATCCCAGGGAAATTGCGATGGCGAAACAGTTCATAAGACTTCTGAAAGCAGCACCTTCTTTGTGCATATCTATGAAAATTTCACCAATCGAACCATCCTCGTATTCCCCGGTTCTAAGATACACCTTGTGCCCGCCGATGACGGCTTTTTGGGTGTATCCACCGCGGCGGGTAGGCAACTTGCGTCTTCTGGATTGGTAAATAATCCGGCGCACAATCTGCTGGGCTACATGCACGGGAGCGCTTTTTGAAGCTGGTTCCTCTTCACTGATGTCAGCGAAGATTTCCGCTTCGCTTAACGCGGAGAGTGGTTGGCTTAGTTTCGAGCCATCACGGTAAATCGCAATGGCTTTGGTCATCCGCTGCCAAGATTCGTGGTAGATATCCAAGATGTCTTGAATTGTGGATTCTGATGGCATGTTGATGGTTTTGCTTATAGCGCCTGATATAAAAGGCTGCGCCGCCGCCATCATCCGAACATGGGCCATCGGGCTGATGAAGCGCTTGCCTTCGCGTCCGCATTTACTGGCGCAATCAAAAACAGCTAGATGTTCTTCTTTTAGGTGGGGCGCGCCTTCCAGCGTCATTTTCCCGCAAACGAAATCATTCGCTTCGCTGATTTGTTCCGGGGTGAAACCAATAGCTTCGAGTAGATTCAGATTCCAGTCGGTTATTTGCGCTTCATTGAGCCCTAATTGTTCACGGCAGAAGTCTTCGCCTAAGGAGTATTTGTTGAAGGCGAACTGGATTTCAAATGCCCCTTCAAGCGCGGCTTCCACCTTTTCGAGGGCCTTGCTGGTGAACCCTTTTGCGTGTAGAGATTCTGGATTGATATGAGGCGCATTCGTGAGGGTGCCCCGCCCTCGGCAGTAGGCGACGATTTCGCGGATTTCTTCGTCATCATAACCCAGATGCCGCAAGGCAAGAGGAACGGACTGGTTGATGATCTTGAAGTAGCCGCCCCCCGCCAGTTTTTTGAATTTCACCAAAGCAAAATCAGGCTCGATTCCAGTTGTGTCACAATCCATTACCAAGCCAATAGTGCCCGTTGGTGCGATGACAGTAGCTTGCGCATTCCGATAGCCGTTTCGATAGCCGATGGCCAAAGCGTCATCCCACGCCTCTCGCGCCGCTTGGAGAAGATAATGGGGACAGGTTTCCGCATCGATTCCTTTTGGCGCTTTAGAGAGCATTTCGTATTCGGCTTCAGGCACTGAATAAGCTGCGCGGCGGTGGTTTCTCAGAACGCGCAACATGTGCTCTTGATTGTCTTGGTACCTGGCGAAAGCGCCCAGTTCTCCAGCCATCTCAGCGCTTGTGGCGTACGAGCAGCCTGTCATGATGGAGGTGAGAGCCCCGCACCACGCTTCCGCTTCCGGTGAATCGTAAGGGATGCCGAGAACCATCAACAAGGTGCCCAGATTGGCGTATCCAAGACCTAAGGTACGATACTCAAATGAACGTTTGGCTATTTCGGGACTGGGGAATTGCGCCATCAGCACTGAAATTTCGAGGACGACTGTCAATAGGCGAATAACGTGGCGATAGTCTTCTATCTGAAAATGGTTCTTTTCGGTATCCAAAAATTTCATGAGATTCATCGACGCCAGATTGCATGCAGTGTCATCAAGGAACATGTATTCCGAGCAGGGATTAGAGCCGTTGATGCGCCCATCGGCGGCGCACGTGTGCCAGTCGTTGATGGTCGAATCGAATTGAAGGCCAGGATCTGCGCAGCACCACGCCGCGTATCCAATCTGATCCCAAAGCTCTTTTGAACTGACGGAATCGGCGATTTCACCATCGGTGCGCCGAATCAGGTTCCAATCCGTATTTTTCTCGATCGCTCTCATGAATTCGTCTGAAACACGTATGGAATTATTCGAGTTTTGCCCGGACACCGAGGTGTAGGCCTCGCCTTCCCAATTCGTGTCGAATTCCTCGAACTCGATTTCGGTGATTCCTTGCCGCGCGAGTTGAAGGGTTCGATGAATATAATTGTCCGGAACACCGGCTAGCCTTGCGGCGCGTATCGCTTGGGCGAGTGAGGGGTTCTTGTCCGGCTGATGAAGGTTACCATTCAATCCCAGGCTTTCCCCCTCCTGGCAAGCCACGAGAATAGCGTTCATATGCCGGTTGCACATCTGGCTGCCCGAAACCAGGGCAGCCACTTTCTGTTCTTCATTCACCTTCCAGTTGATGAATTCCTCGATGTCGGGATGATCGATGTCTAGCGTGACCATCTTCGCTGCCCTGCGCGTCGTGCCGCCCGACTTGATGGCACCCGCTGCGCGGTCCCCAATCTTGAGGAAACTCATCAGGCCGGAGCTTTTTCCGCCTCCCGAGAGAGATTCCCCTTCTGCTCTCAAGCTCGTGAAATTCGTGCCGGTGCCAGAGCCGTATTTGAAGATGCGCGCCTCGCGCGTCCATAAATCCATGATCCCGCCCTCGTTGACGAGATCGTCTTTCACCGATTGGATGAAGCACGCATGCGGCTGGGGACGTTCATAGGCGTTGGTGGAGCGGAGTATTTCCCCGTTGTCTGGGTCGCAATAGAAATGGCCCTGGGCGGGGCGTGTAATGCCGTAAGCCCAGTGGAGACCCGTATTGAACCACTGAGGCGAGTTGGGAGCCGCCATCTGGCTCGCAAGTATGTATAAAAGCTCCTCGTAAAACGCCTTGGCGTCCTCTTCCGCGTGAAAATAACCGTGTTTCCAGCCCCAATACGTCCAGCATCCCGCCAGACGATGGAAAACGTCCCGTGCGTCTTGCTCGCTCCCGTATTGCTCATCCTCGGGCAGGGATTCGAGTTTTTCCGTGTCAGGCTCCGAGCGCTGCAGCCACTCGGGCACGCCGTCTTCGGGAACCTTTTTCGAATGAGCGGGGACGCCGGCTTTTCGGAAGTATTTTTGCGCTAGAATGTCGACGGCCACCTGAGACCAGTTCTCCGGCGCCATGATGTCCTTCGCTTCGAAGACGAGCGAGCCGTCCGGGTTCGTGATGCGCGAGGTGCGCGGCGCGAAACAGACCTCGCCATACGCATCGTCTCCGGCCCGGGTAAAACGCCTCGTCAACTCCACTTTCTGCCTCCTCCGCAAGGGCACCCCACTGTGCCGGGGACATATTTAGTATGACGAAATCAAACCGTAACACTAAATGTAGTATGCTTTGCCCTCGTCTGTCAATACCCTAAAAACGGATATACACAAAATATATGAACTTACCCACACCTTATCCCCAAATGTTGTGTTTTTCTGTGGATAACCGGCGTAAGAAGGGAACGGAGGGCTGAAAACCGCCCGGTTATCCCCCGCCGCCTCACTTTCAGGAGCGGCGCCGCGCCCTTCATAGACGTTCCGGAGCGCCTGAATCTGGAGGGGTGAGCCATCATCCGCCAGGCTGATATCGCGAAAAACGCCCCGCAACTCCCCGCATTTCCCGTTATCGCAGGCGTCGTGGACCGTGGCAGAATTCCCCTGCGTCGTGGCTCCGCCGCGTCATTTCCCAACGAAAAAATTGCCGGAAATTTATCGAAAAACCCCGTGAATTTATCTAAATTTATCGAATTTTACGGAAATTCTTCAGGGGTGAATGGCCTCGATTTCGCCGCCCGGCGCCCGCTCCAATCCTCCCCCCATTTGGCATGAGCGCGGAACCTTGGTCTAATGGGCGCAGCTTTTGGTTCCTGATTCGCCTTATCCAAAGGAGGAAACATGGCGGCGTATGACGTGGCGGTGATCGGCGGCGGCCCGGCGGGCTACGTGGCGGGCGTGCGCACCGCCCAGAGCGGTGGAAGCTGCGTGGTCATCGAACGCGGCGAGCTGGGCGGCACCTGCCTGAACTGGGGCTGCATCCCCAGCAAGAGCCTCATCGCCGCTGCGGAAGTTTACAGAAACATCAAGAACGCGGACGCCTATGGCATCGAGGTCACGGGCGAGGTGCGCGCCGACCTCGCCGCCATGGTCGAGCGCAAGGACAAGATTGTCGCAGGCCTGGTAAGGGGAATCGGCGGGCTGTTCAAGGCCCACGGGGTGGACCACATGGCGGGTGACGCCGAGATTCTCGATATGGGCAGAATTTCGGTTCGAGGAAAAAACGGGGACCACGAAATAGTCGAAGCCGATAAAATCATCATCGCCACCGGTTCACGTCCCGCGCAGATTCCCGCCTTTCCCATCGACGGGGAAAAAATCATTTCATCCGAACAGGCCGTGCACTTGAAGGAACTCCCCGAGAGGGTGCTCATCGTCGGCGCGGGCGTCATCGGCTGTGAGTTCGCGTGCCTGTATAGAGAGCTGGGGGCCGAGGTCACGATGGTGGAGTTGCTCGACCGCGTCCTGCCGCTGGGAGACGAGGATGTCTCGAAACTCATGGCGCGCGAACTCAAAAAGCAGAAAATCAAGGTGCGCCTGAACGAGAAGATAACGAGCGTCTCTTCAGGTGTGGAGGAGATGGTCGCGGGCTTCGAGGGGTCGGACGAAGAAGAACGCGCGGACCTCGTGCTCGTCTCCGTGGGCCGGACGATGAACACCGACGGCCTGGGGCTCGAGCGAATCGGCGTCGAACTTGGGGCCCACGGCGAAATCAAGGTGAACGATTTGATGGAGACGAACGTGGCAGGCGTCTACGCGGCGGGCGACGTCATCGGCGAGCCCATGCTCGCGCACGTGGCCTCCGCCGAGGGCGTCGCCGCGGCTGAAAACGCCATGGGCGCAGAGATTCGGATGGATTATAGAGCGATTCCGGCGGGCATCTTCACGCATCCCGAGATCGGCGTCGTCGGCATGGCCGAACACGAGGCGGAGAAGGCGGGTCACGCCGTGCGCGTGGGCAAATTCTCGGTTCGCGCTCTCGGCAAGGCGCAGGCCGAACGCGCGCTCGAAGGGGAGGTGAAAGTGATCGCCGACGCGGATAATGACGCCATTCTGGGCGTTCACATCGTGGGGGCCCATGCCGCCGACATCGTGCACGAGGCTGCCGTCGCCATGCAGCACCGCGTCACCGCCTCGGAAATGGCGAGCACCATGCACTCCCACCCCACGCTTTCCGAAGCCGTGATGGAGGCGGCATTGGACGTACACGGCGAGGCGATTCATGCCCCGCCGAAAAAATCGTAGGCTAGCGCTCTGCGGTAGCAATACCGTCTTTCGAAGGAACCGGGGTGGATTCCCTCTTTTCGGTATGAAGCCGTAATGGATGAATTTCTCGCCAACTCGAAATTCACATTAGACGTTCACGGCGAGGCCATCCACGCGCCGCCGAAGAAAACGTAGGCCCGCGCTCTGCGGGCTCGGCAACGTCTTTGGCAGGAGCGATGAGGAGATTCGTCCCTTGCGGCGTGATGCGGGATGGAGTCGGTCTGGTTCATCTTTCGATATGCTCGTTCGGTTTCACGCATCCTGGGAGTCCGGGGAGGATGGCGGATGAAAAACCCTTCGCTCGGACGGCGCCTCGTAAGGAGGGGCGTTTTTTGCCTCGTCCTCGCGGCAGGGAGTTTCGGTGTCGCAACGGCCGCTTCGACGGACGCGCTGGCCGCGCAGGGTGAGGGAGCGCTTCGCGAAAGGGCCGAGCGCGAACAAGCGCTTTTCAAGCCGGGCCGCGCCTTCCGTGATTGCCCGGAATGTCCCGAGATGGTGGTGGTTCCCGCGGGTTCTTTCATGATGGGTTCCCCCCATGACGAGTTGGGGAGGTATGAGTATGAAGGCCCCCGCCATCGCGTCACGCTCTCCAAACCCTTCGCCGTGGGCAAGTACGAGGTGACGTTCGCGGAGTGGGACGCTTGCGTGGCGGACGGCGGCTGCGGCGGCTACCGGCCGGATGATTATGGCTGGGGACGTGGGCGACGCCCCGTCTTCAACGTGAATTGGCATGCCGCGCAGGCCTATGTGAATTGGCTTTCTAAGAAGACGGGGAAGCGGTATCGCCTGCCGAGCGAGGCGGAGTGGGAATACGCGGCGCGCGGGGGTACCCGCGCGTCTCGCTATTGGGGAGACGACGCATTTGGATTTGCGCAGTGCGCGCACGCGAACGGGGCCGACGGGACGCAAAAGGCGCGAAACAGCAAAATCGGGGAGGTGGCGCCCTGCCGTGACGGTTTCGTGAATACCGCTCCCGCGGGTTCTTTTTCGGCGAACGCGTTCGGTCTCCACGACGTGCTTGGCAACGTAATGGAGTGGGTGGAGGACTGCTGGAACGAGCGCTACGTAGGCGCGCCGGCGGACGGGAGCGCCTGGAGGAGCGGTGATTGCAGTGGCCGCGTCGTGCGCGGCGGTTCCTGGGTTCTCAAACCGTGGCACCTTCGCTCCGCGTTTCGCTTCTGGAGTAACGCGGGACGGAACACCAACGTCGGGTTTCGAGTCGCCCGGACGCTCGCTCCCCGAATCCTCACCTCTTTACCTCGCAGATCCGGGGGGAAAATCAAAGCCCCCCTGACAAGGGGGGTTGGGGGGTTCACAGCAAGAAGGGATGGGGAAGCCGTTTTCCCGCGTCCCTCGATACGGCCCTTGCGGGCCTACTCGGGATGAGGCAGAGGGGGCTTTTCCAACAATCCCGAGAAGGGAGTGTTTGACAGAATCCAGGTGTAGGGACAGGTCGCGACCTGTCCCTACGGTCGCCATTCGAGAGGAATGTGTAGGGGTCGCTCTCAGGATTGACCCACCTCGCGGCATCGGGCTCCGCAGAACGCTCGAAGCCCTCATCTTGAGCAAGCGCCCCAAACCCTCATCCTGAGTAGGCGCGTAAGCGCCGTATCGAAGGATGGGAGCGCATCTCTCCGACGGGCGCGAATTTCACCCTTCGATACACGGCTTCGCCGCTACTCAGGGTGAGGCGGAGCGGCGGTCGAAGTCGCCGTTTGGTTTTATCAGGCAACTAATACGGCACGTCGATGAGCATTCCCTCGCCCGAGCGCATATCCTCTTCCAGAAGCTCGTGCATCGCCTTCGTAACCGGCCCAGGCTTGCCGTCCCCGATGACCTGATCGTCCCACTGCGTGACGGGGGCGACGTATATCGAGCTTCCGATGAGCATCATCTCGGCGGACGCCTTGGCCTCGGCCACCGGAATGTCGTCCACCACCACGTCGGCGATGACGCCCTGATCCACGAGGCGGCTCGCGAGTTCCAGGAGACGCTTCACGGTGCAGCCCGAGAGAATGTTGTCGAATCTGGGATGCCGCAGCACGCCCTCTGCAGTCACGAAGGCGCAGTTCATGTTCGAGCCCTCGCCCACGTTGCCCGCCTCGTCCACGAAGATGCCGTTGTCGAGGCCCTCTTCTTTCGCCTCCATCTGCATGAGGGTGTTGGGCAGGTAGTTCGTGCTCTTGGTGACCGCGTAGAGCGGCGGCTTGATGGGGTAGGTCGTCGTCATCACGCGCATGCCTTCCGCGTAGTAGCGCTCAGGGTAGTCCAAGCCGCCGAAGATCATCACGAAAAAGGCGGGCTTGGCGTCGCCTGCGGGTATCAGCCCCAGGTTGCCCGTTCCCGAAGAGGCCCAGTAGCGGATGGAACCCTCGCGGCGGCCCGAGAGCGCGCTCGTGCGGATGACGATCTCGCGCATCTCCTCGCGGCTCGGCAGTTCGAGCTTGGAAGCCTCCGCCGAGCGGATGAAGCGGTCCAGGTGGTTTTCGAGGTCGTAGATCTTCCCCTCGATGATGGCCGCGGTGTCGAAGATGCCGTGACCCCGGTGGACCATGTGGTCGTCGAAGGGAATGACCATGAGGGCAGGGTCCGTCACCACGCCGCCCAGGTAACTCGAGTAAAACGCCGAAAAATCGACCTCCTGCGCCTCGCGCAGGTTATAGAGACTATCGAGTACGTCCTCTCTGGTGAGCACGCCTATGCTTTCCGCCATGGTCTTCTCCTTATGCCTTGCAGCCATACCCCGCAATTCCGGGGAATCATCTTGGTGGTTGAACCCTTGTTTCATCCGAAGTTATCCGCATGATGCCGCGTGGGTGATTTTCGGGCAAGGGCCTGCTACATTGTCGCCCGGATGGATTGAGGTATTGGAGTGAACCGGAGGCATTGTTGATGCAGGACAACGGTTTCTTGAGCGAAGAGCAGAAGATGGTGCGCGATATGGTGCGCGATTTCTGTGAGCGCGAAATCGCCCCCCAGGCGTCGGAGATAGACGAGGGCCGCTTCCCGGCGGAGGTCGTGAAGGGCATGGGCGAGCTCGGGCTGATGGGCCTCACCGTGCCTGACGCTTACGGCGGAGGGGGCGCGGACCCGGTCTCTATGGCGCTGGCGACAGAAGAGGTCGCCGCCGCGTGTCCATCGACGAGCGCGATCTTCGCCGCGCACAACTCGCTCGTCTGCGAACCGGTCTACCGCTTCGGGAGCGAGGGACAAAAGGAAAAGTATTTGTACGGCCTTGCGGACGGCTCGTGCATCGGCGCCTTCGCCTTGACGGAACCGGGCGCGGGTTCGGACGCCGCCTCGCTCACCACGAGCGCGGTGCGCGAGGGAGACGCCTACCGCATCAACGGCGTCAAGCGCTTCATCACCAGCGGCAAGCAGGCGGGCCTTTGCCTCCTCTTCGCGGTGACGGATCGCGCCATGCGCCACAAAGGGCTGAGCGCCTTCCTGGTGCCGAGCGAAGCCGTGGGCTTCGAGGTCGTGCGCAGCGAGGAGAAGATGGGGATGCACGGGTGTTCGATATCGGAGCTTCGCTTCGACGCTGTGGAACTGCCCGAGGCGAACCGCATGGGGGATGAGGGGCAGGGCTTCGAGCTGGCGATGCGGATCCTGGATTCGGGGCGCATCATCGTCGCGGCCCAGGGATTGGGCTTTGCGCGGGCGTGTCTCGACGCATCGGTGGCCTATGCGCGCGAGCGCGAGACGTTCGGCGTCCCGATAAAGGATCACCAGCCTGTTGCGTGGAAGCTCGCCGACATGGCCGTGCGCGTCCACGGCGCGCGTCTGCTGACGCTCAAGGCGGCGCGCCTCAAGGAGGCGGGCGCGCCCTATTCGGCCGAATCCGCCATCGCCAAGGTGTTCGCCACCGACGCCGCCCAGCGAAACGCCGAGGAAGGCGTTCAACTCCACGGAGGCAACGGCTACATGCGCGAGTATCCCGTGGAGCGCTTCTACCGGGCTTCGAAGGTGACGCAGATCTACGAGGGCACGAACGAGATCCTCCGCCAGGTCATCGCCAAGCACCTGCTCAACTGATACGAAATCCGCCCACCGCCCATATTTTGCGTATCACGGAAGAGAAACGCTGCTTTGAGGCGCACGTATGAACGACAAATCCATTTGCCGCTCACTTTTGGGTGAAAATGATTGACAAAACCTTTTGTCGTGCATTTATTAACGAAAAAAGCATCTCCGCCCAGTCATAGAGATGATGAGCCGATGTTGTTCTCTCTCGTTCGCTCGAATGATTCCTGGAAGAAGCGGGCGCCTCGCGGGCGCATGCGCCGCCGTGTTGCGCTCACCGTCGCCCTCGCTTTCCTCGTGAGCGGCTGCGTGACGCCCACGCCCAGGCGGCAGGAGAACATTTGTTTGGTTTTCGACCAGCAGCCCGACTGGTACGATTACGCCCGCGCGTCCGAGAAAAGCTGGGGAACGCCGGTGCACGTGCTCATGGCGTTCGTGAAGAAAGAATCGAGCTTTCAGAGCCACGCGAGACCGCCCATGCGGTGGTTTCTGTTCATTCCGCTCGGCCGCGCCTCCACGGCTTTGGGCTATGCGCAGCCACTGAACCAGACCTGGGGGGATTACAAGGCGGAGCGCGGCAGCTGGCTGAGCAGCCGCTCGCGCATGAAGGACGCGCTCGACTTCATCGGCTGGTACAACGCCAAGTCAAGGCGCGAACTGGGCATCTCCTTGAACGACGCGCACAGGCTCTACCTCGCCTATCACGAGGGCAGGGGCGGCTACCGGCGCGGCACCTGGAAGAAGAAGCCGAAAGTGCGCCGCGCCGCGCAGCGCGTGGCCGAAACCGCCCGGCTCTACAAGGCCCAGCTCGCGCGCTGCGAGTCGAGGTTTCGGTGTGATTCCTGGTATCAGATCTGGCCCTTTTGCCGCTGAGGTTTTCTGAATGTTTTCATTTCGTTTACGTACATGCTCCGCAATGGCCGCAGGCCTCTTTACCGCGCTTCTCACCTTCGCTCCCGGCGCTCTCTGTGCGCAGGAGATCGTGCTCGGCCGCTTCTCGGCGGGCGACCTCACAGGCTGGGAGCCCAAGAGCTTCAAGGGCGAGACCCGCTATCGCCTTGCAAAGGATGGCGGCGGCGAAACCGTCCTGGAAGCGGTGAGCAAAGCGGCTGCGTCCGGCCTCGTGCTCGAGCGGAAGATCGACGTCACCAAAACGCCTGTTCTCATCTGGCGCTGGCGGATCGAGCGTCCCGTCAACCCGCCGGATGAACTCTCGAAAGAAGGGGACGACTTCGCCGTTCGGGTCTATTTCCTGGCGCCCGGCGCCGGCTGGCTCTCTTTTCCCGATTCGGTGGTCTACGTCTGGGCCAGCCGCCAGCCCGAAGGCTCCGCCTGGCCGAACCCCTACACGAAGAAGGCCCACATGGTCGCCGTCGATTCGGGCGCGCGCCACGCCGGGCAGTGGCGCATCCATCGCCGGAACATGCGCGAGGATTTCAGGCGCTACTTCGGCCGCGACATCACCGAGATCACCCACATCGCCATCATGACCGACACCGACAACAGCAAGCTCTCGGCGCGGGGCTGGTACGGCGACATCCGCGTCGCCCCCGCAAAGCCGTAAGGCGCTTCTCGCGTAGGGCTTCCCCGTATTCGGCGGCGCATGAGGGGCTGTTGAAAAAGTCCCCTAAAAGTGTTGTTGCCCCTCCTCAATCGAGAGTGCTCACCGTCATTCCGGCGAAAGCCGGAATCCATTTTTACGCCCTTTGCCTTTCGTCGGGGTTCCCGCGCATCGGCGGGGAAAGAAATGCCGCCGTTCATTCACCCGCACCCGCAAATGGATTCCGGCTTTCGCCGGAATGACGAGCAAAGGCGAAGAGGCAAAACAAATTTTGCTTGTTGGAAGTTCGGCGGCGGATTGTGTTCTACGTGATGCAGCTAGGTGTGCTAGTCGCCTGTCTGTTCCTTGTGCTTTTCGATGGCCGCCATCGCCTGCTCGCGATCTTCAGGGTCTTCCACGCGGCGCGCGGTATCGGTGGCGGCGTCGATTTGCCCGTCTTCCGCCTGCGCAACGGCGATATCCCGGTAGGCCCAGGAGCGGTAAAGCGGCTTGCTGATGCCGCTGGCGGAGTTGAGGGCGGCGGGGAAATCTCCCGCATTCGCCTGGCCCGTGGCGATTTCCTGCAAGGCCCAGGAGCGCCAGGCGGGGTCGCCGATTTCGCGGGCGTTCTGAACGGCGGCGGTGAAATCCCCCGCCTCGGCCATTTCCATGACGCTTAACCACGCTTGTTCGGAAAGGCGTTTTTCGTCGCGGATCTCCTCGATCGCCTCCAGAGCGATGTTCATCGTGTGGGAGGCGATGATAGCACCGGGACCACTCTGAACGGCGGAAAAGTGTTTGAGCGCCTCCATTTGATCGTCGGGGTCGTCGATGCGGCGTATCGTCTCTATGGCTTCGCTGATTTGTCCCACTCTTGTCTGGGCGATCGCAATCTCCCGCAAGGCGGCGGCGTAAAAAAGAGCGCTTCCGATGCCTCGGGCGGTCTCGATGGCGGCGTCGATATCCCCCGCCTGCGCCTGTTCGCTGGCGAGCTCGCTCAGATGAATGGAGTGGTTGGTGATTTCGCTCAGGAATCGGGCGTTTTCGGCCTCGGGCGTGATCTTTCGCCCGTCAAGCGTCTCCTCCCGGACTTCTTCGCTTTCCGGCAAGAAAGAAGCAGGAGATGGTGCTTCGTCTTCGCGCGAAGCTCTAAAAATTCTTGTGAAACTCCGGAAAATGTTTCTCAACCGGTTCCTCGCCTATCCCGTACGGGAGTGTTTGTCTCGATCCCGCACGGTCTTTTCATAAGATTGATGTTGTATGTATGCCGCTCCAATCTATTCTAATATAGCGCATTATTTCTTCGCATTCACTTTATTTTTTATTTTGCAAAAGAAAATGCTCTCAGATAGCTGGAATTATGGATTTTTACCGCGAAAATGGCAGGGGAGTAAAGAAAATAGGGAAAAACAGGTTCGGCGACGAGTTCCGCGATGTCGGCGGCGCGGCTTGGCGCTAGGCGCTGCGTTGCGCCTTGTGCTTTTCGACCGCCGCCATCGCCTGCCCGCGATCTTCGGGGTCTTCCACGCGGCGCGCCGTATCCGTGGCGGCTTCGATTTGCCCGGCTTCCGCCTGCGCGACCGCGATATCCCGATACGCCCAGGAGCGGTAAAGCGCCTTGCTGATGCCGCTGGCGGAGTTGAGGGCGGCGGGGAAATCTCCCGCATTCGCCTGGCCCGTGGCGATTTCCTGCAAGGCCCAGGAGCGCCAGGCGGGGTCGCCGATTTCGCGGGCGCTCTGAACGGCGGCGGTGAAATCCCCCGCCTCGGCCAGATCCATGACGCTTCGCCACGCTTTTTCGGAAAGGCTTTTTTCGTCGCGGATCTCCTCGATCGCCTCCAGAGCGATGTTCAACGCGTGGGAGGCGATTCCAGCGGTGGGGCCACTCTGCACGGCGGAGAAGTGCTTGAGCGCCTCCATTTGATCGTCGGGGTCATCGATGCGGCGTATCGTCTCGATGGCTTCGCTGATTTGTCCCACCCTTGTCTGGGCGATCGCAATCTCCCGCAAGGCAGAGGCGTAGAAAAGAGCGCTTCCGATGCCTCGGGCAGTCTCGATGGCGGCGTCGATATCCCCCGCCTGCGCCTGTTCGCTGGCGAGCTCGCTCAGGTGAATGGAGTGGTTGGTGATTTCGCTGAGGTATCGGGCGCTTTCTTCCCCGTGCGTCAGCTTGCGTTCGGCGGGCGTTTCCTCTCGTGTTTCTGCGACTTCCGGTAAGAAAGAGGCCGGCTCCGGCCTCTCGGCTTTTTGCGAAGCCCCCAGAAATCCCAAGAAACTCCGGATCAAGTTTCTCATATGGCCCTCCCATATCTCGTACGGGAGCGTTCGCCATGGTTCAAGGCGAACGTATATAGGGCCTCGTTCTGATTGCGTCGCCGTATGAAATCATTATCTTCGCATTTATTTTACATTGCAATAAATTAAGGACTTCATCGCTGAAATTACGAACCTCCGCCACGAAAATGACGAAGTAGAATGAAAATCGGCGGCTGACGCCGCATCCGCAGGGCTGGAGATTTGCGCGGTTTCTACTCCTCGATCGCCTCGGCGACGAGTTCGGCGATGTCGGCGGCGCGGATGTTCTTCTCCGGGTCGAGCGCCTTTAAGGCGTCATCGAACATCTGCATGCAGAAAGGACACGATACGGCGGCGGTTTTGGCCCCGCAGGCTTTCACGTCTTCGAGCCGCTCGTGGTTGATGCGCTTTTGGGGCTCATCGTCCATCCAGGCGTAGCCGCCACCAGCGCCGCAGCACAGCGATCGCGAGCGGTTGCGCGCGAGTTCTGTAAAACCGCCGTCCGATATCTGGTGCAAAACCTCGCGCGGGGCGTCGTATACCCCGTTGTGGCGGCCCAGGTAGCAGGGGTCGTGATAGGTGAGGGAGCCGAGCGATTTCCTGAGCTTGAGCTTTCCGGATTGGATGAGTTCCGCGATGAGCTGCGTGTGGTGCACCACCTCGTAGTTTCCACCGAAATCCGGGTATTCGTTCTTGTACGTGTTGAAGCAATGCGGGCAGGTGGTGATGATTTTCTTCACCTCATAGCCGTTCAGCGTCTCGATGTTCTGCTTCGCGCACATCTGGAAGGTGAATTCGCCCCCCACCCGCCGGGCCGGGTCGCCCGTGCAGACCTCCTCAGCACCCAGGACGGCGAAGTCCACGCCCGCGGCGGCGAGAATCTTGACCATCGCCCTTGATACCTCGATGTTGCGGTCGATCATCGAACCCGTACAGCCCACCCAGTAGAGGTATTCCGCCTTCTCGCCGCTTGCGAGTACTTTCACGTCGAGCCCCTCGTACCATTCCTCCCGGTTGTGCTGCGCGCCCACCCAGGGGTGGAGGCGCTCGTCCATCGACTTCAGGAACTGGCGCGCGTCCTCGCTCGTTTTGGACTCCATCATCACCAGGTAGCGGCGCATGTCCACCATCTTGGGGATGTGCTCGATGAAGACGGGGCACTCCTGCTGGCAGGCCCCGCAGGTGCGGCAGCCCCAGAGCTCTTCTTCGAGTACGGCTGGCTTGTCCTCCGGCTCGCCGAACAGGGGCGGCCGCTCGCCCGCCTCTCCGTTATCCGCGAGCGCCGCCGGGCCCGCTTCGCTCAGGTGCGCCTTCATGTCCTGGATCAGTTTTTTGGGGTTGAGCGGCACGCCGCTCATGAAGGCGGGACAGACGTCCTGGCAGCGGCCGCAGTTCGTGCATGCGTCCAGATCCAGCAGGTTCTTCCAGGTGTACTCTTCTATTTTCTCAACGCCGAGATTTTCGATGGCTTCCGGGTCCGCTTCCATCGTCGCCTCGATGTCGATGAAGCTCAGCTTGCCGCTGGACTCGAGATTTCTGCAGAACATGTTCAACAGGCCGTACCAGATGTGGTTGAATTTCCCGAAACCCATATAGCCGAGCAGCACGAACGCTGTTATGGCGTGGAACCACCAGTTGATGCGGTGGAGGAACCGGAGCGTCTCGAGGCTCAACCCCTGGAGGGTCAGGGCGACCGCGTAGCCGCCCGGCGACCAGGGGGCGAGAGAGGGGTTGTCCCTGAGTTCAGTCGCCGCGATGCGCAGCCCCTCCACGACGAAGCCCTGAACGAAGACGAGCAGGAGCAGCCACAGCGCGAGGTAGTCGTCGAGCACGGAGTTCATGCGCTCGGGCTTCATCACAAGCCGCCGCCATAGCGCCATCAGCAAGCCGACGATCCCCAAAAGGCCGAAGCCGTCGCTCAGCAGCGAGTAGCCCAGGTAGAGGTTACCCTTGAGGTAGTGGATTCCCGTCCATTCCTGAACGGCAATCATCGACGTGGCGATGAGTTCGGCGAAAAAGCCGTAGAAGATGAACAGGTGCATGAGGCCGGGGTAGGGATCCCGCAGCATCCGGCGATGGACCACCAGCTCATCCACGACGCCCCAGAGGCGCTTCACCGGTTTATCGGTTCTCAGCTCGCCGCCGCCCAGGCGCCACAGGCGCACACGCTGGTAGATGCCGTAGGACATCACGCCGATCGCCGCCGCGGCGAAGAGGTAGACCAGTGGACCCAGGACGATGTTCCAGTAAATTTCCCGCGTAGGCGTCATCTAAGAATCCTGTGGGGCGATTCGTTGCGTTTTCGTTCATTGCTGATTTTCCGAGGTTACGAAAACTCGCCCGAAAAGTCGACACACTCCCGGGTTCATTTGAAACGCGGCTTTCTTTACAGGATAATCGAAGCTTCAACCTTATGGAGTGCACCGAATCGCGGAGGCGGCGGATGAGCGAGCGAAAAATACGGGTGCTGGTGGGCAAGCCCGGCCTCGACGGCCACGACAGGGGGGCGAAGGTGGTCGCGCGCGCGCTCCGGGACGCCGGCATGGAGGTAATTTACACGGGCATTCGCCAGACGCCCGAGCAAATCGCCTCGACCGCCATGCAGGAGGACGTCGACTGCGTGGGCCTCTCGATACTTTCGGGCGCGCACAACCACCTGTTCCCCAGAATCCGTGAATTGCTGGATGCGCACGGCATGGACGACGTTCTGCTCTTTGGCGGCGGCATCGTGCCCGATGAGGACATTCCCTTTCTCAAGGAAAAGGGGGTGGACGAGATTTTCACCCCGGGCGCGACGATGGAGGATATCGTCGCCTACGTGCGTGAAACGGTGGCCGAGCGCAGGGAGAGCGCCTGAGGTCGCGGCTTCGTTGCGGCGCGAAGGCGC
>JAPOYD010000160.1 GCA_026706735.1 Nitrospinota bacterium
CGAGAACCGATGCGAGCGGAAAACCAAGACGCATTCCTCCTGAAATTCTCAAGAAGATTAGGGAGGAGGCCGCGCCCGTCACGGAAGGCCCGCGTCTAAAATAGTGCTAATCATTTGAGGCAGGCGGAGCGCCTGCAGGGTAATTTTAGGAACACATACCGAATAATTGAGGAAATTCATGCTCGGCGAATATAGGCCATCAAGTTACGAGGAAAAATGGCAGAATCTTTGGGCGGAGGAGAAGATATTCGAGACCTCTGATCATCCCGGCGATAAGCCTACCTATTATTCCTTGATGATGTTTCCCTACCCATCGGGCGATCTGCACATGGGCCACGCCTGTAACTACACGATGGGCGACGCCATCAGCCGCTACCGGAAGATGCGCGGCTTCGAGGTCTTACACCCGATGGGCTGGGATGCCTTGGGGCTGCCTGCGGAGAACGCGGCCATCAATGCCGGTGCGCATCCCGCCGCATGGACGCAAAAAAACGTCGACAACATGAGACGCCAGCTTCGCATGGCGGGTCTCGCCTATGACTGGCCACGAGAGATTTCCACCGCGCATCCGGGCTATTACAAATGGACGCAGTGGATTTTCCTCAAAATGCTCGAGAATGACCTGGCGTATAAGCGAGAAGCCCTCGTCAATTGGGATCCAGTGGATGGCACGGTTCTCGCGAACGAACAAATCCACGACGGTATCGCCTGGCGCAGTGGCGCCAAGGTGGAAAAACGCTGGCTCAGCCAGTGGTTCCTGAAGATTACGGATTATGCGCAGCGCTTGCTTGACGATCTGGATGGCCTCGTCGGATGGCCCGAGCACGTCAAGCAGCAACAAAGAAACTGGCTGGGACGCAGCGAGGGAGCGCGAATCGATTTCAAACTCGAAACGACCGGCGAGACACTCTCTATCTTCACCACCAGGCCGGATACGGTCTATGGCGTCACCTTCATGGTCTGCGCGCCCGAGCATCCCCTTATCGATCAGTTACTGGAGGGGAATCCCCGGGCGGATTCCATCCGCGAGGCAGTGGAAGCCATGCAGGCCCAAAGCGCCGCGGAACGCATGAGCGAGGAGAGTGAGAAGACGGGTATCGACACGGGTCATTTTATCACCAACCCCGTCAATGGAGATCGCGTACCCCTGCTCGTGGCGGATTACGCGTTGATGGAATACGGCACAGGCATCGTCATGGGTGTTCCTGCGCACGATCAGCGCGATTTTCTTTTCGCGAGAAAGTACGGCATCCCCGTCAAGGTGGTCATCCAGCATCCCGAGGGCGGGCTCGATGGCTACACGATGGAGGAGGCATACATCGAAGACGGTGTCATGGAGAACTCTGGCCCATTCGATGGGCAGCCGAACCGCGAAGCGTATTCCAAGATGATCGATTATTTCGCCGAAAAGGGTTTTGGGGACAAAACCATCAACTGGCGGCTGAGAGACTGGCTCATTTCGCGTCAGCGCTATTGGGGAGTGCCTATTCCCGTCATTTATGAAGAAGACGGCAGCATTACTCCGGTGCCGGACGATCATCTGCCCGTCATGCATCCGCGCAATGTCGAGTTCACGGGTCGGGGGGGGAATCCCCTTGACCAGAGCGAGGATTTCTTGAACGTCATCAGCCCGAAAACGGGCAGGCCTGCGCGCCGTGAGACCGACACGATGGACACTTTTGTGGATTCTTCCTGGTATTACCTGCGGTACGTCAGCCCACGCGACGATAGCGCCGTATTCCAGTCGGAAAACGTGAACCGCTGGCTGCCGGTGACCCAGTACATCGGGGGCGCCGAACACGCTGTCATGCACCTGCTGTACTCGCGGTTTTTCACAAAAGTGCTCTACGACCTGGGCCTCGTCTCTTTCGAGGAGCCCTTTGAGAATCTGTTCACCCAGGGAATGGTATGCAGGATGGCCTACTATGTGGCCGATGCCCGTGGCCGCGTCTGGGTGCCTTATCAGGATGTGGACGAGGAATCTCTGGTCGTTACGGCGGACGGCCCGAGCGGTAGCGGCTACGAAGCCGGGCAGAAGGTGCTCCCCGAGATGGCCTCGATGAGTAAATCCAAGATGAACGGGGTCTCGATTGAAGAATGCACCGGAAAATACGGGGCGGATGCGGGCAGGCTCTATACCCTGTTCATCGGCCCTCCCGAGCGCTCGAAGGAATGGCGCGACGACGGCCTGATCGGCGTGCACCGCTTCTTGCAAAGGCTTTGGATCACGTTCTCCGAGCGGCTCGAGAGCTGGCGGGAATCGGAAGCCAATTCCAGAAATGGGAGCGGGTTGTCCGCTTCGGGAAGAAAACTCAGGCGCGACGCGCACGCTACATTGAAGGCGGTGACGGAAGTTTATGAGCAGTCATTTTCCTTCAACACGGCGGTAGCGCGCATCATGGAGCTGGCCACATCGCTTCGTGCAGAAGCCGATGCCGAAAATTCGGTACAGCGCGAGGCGGCCGAGATTCTCCTATGTTGCATGGCACCCATGGCGCCCCACGTAACGGAGGAACTCTGGCAGGCTCTCCGCGGAGGTGGAGGAGAGGTGAGCATATTCCGGGAGGCGTGGCCGGAGGTGGACGAGGCGGCCATAGCAGCCGAGGAGAAGGAATTCGCCGTTCAGGTGAACGGGAAGACGAGGCGCACGTTCATGGCGCTGCCGGATGCGCCCGAGGAGGAACTGAGGGAAAAAGCAAAAGCCGTAACGGCCAGTTACATAGGCGATAAGGAAATTGTGAAGCACATCGTCGTGCCCGGTCGTCTGGTGAACATCATTGTGAAGGGATAGATGACTCCGGTATCATTTTTGGAGTGATATAATGGGAATGATTCATAAAATCATGACTTTTCGAGAGGAGATGGAAAATGGCCGAGCGCCCGACTGAGATGGATGAATTTTTACAAGAACCCCACATGGCGAGAATCGCCACTACGAATGCGGATGGCTCTCCGCACGTCGTACCGCTTTTGTATCTATTCAATCCCGAGGATGCGAGTTTTTTTATCAGCACGGGTGAAGATTCCGTTTCGGTGAGGAATTTGAAGAGAAATCCGGCCTTTGCCATTTGCATCGATGATGAGCAGGCTCCTTTCCGCGCCGTTGTCGTGGAAGGGGAGGCGCAGGTCTCCGAGGTGATGGGAACGGACCACGAGGGGCTCAAAAGCGTGGTGGACCATTTCTTCGGGCCGGATATGTGGGCGAATTACGTCAACACGCCCATCGCGCAAAAAATACGCGTGCGCATCACCATGGTGCCCAGGAAATGGAAATGGTGGGATTACCGCAGAATGTTGATGGGCTCGGTAACGGTAGACTAGGTTAGCTGGCGATAGAAAAGCCCCGGAGAACTTTCTCCGGGGCTTTTTTCGGTTTATTTCTTTCTCGCCTGTTGGATCATGTGGGCAAGCTGGGCCGGTTTGAGCGCACCCGGGAAGAGTTGTTCCCCCACGATGAAGGCGGGAGTGCCGCGTATGCCCAAAGAGCGCGCCAGAGCGCGGTTCTTTGAGAGTTGGGTCTGAATGCCGGGTGCCTGCATGTCTTTTTTCAGGCGGGCCGTATCGATGCCCACCAAAGCGGCGATTTTCATGATGCTCGCTTCATCATAAGAAATTTTGGCCTTCATGAGAGCTTTGTGAAAAGCGAGATATTTGCCCTGCGCGCGTGCGGCGAGCGCCGCCCGGGCCGCCAATACGGAATTTGGACCCAGGACAGGGAATTCCTTGTAGACGAGGCGGATTTTCTTGTCTTTTGCGAGCGCTTCCTCCACGACGGGGGCCACCCGCTTGCAATACCCGCATCGGTAATCGAAAAACTCCACGATTGTTACGTCCCCGTTAGGGTTCCCGCCCACGGGGTCTTCGGGGTCCGCATAAATTTGTTTCCGGTTTTTCCGAATAGAGGCCCGGGCCGCTGTCTGACGCCTTGCTTCCCGCTTTGCCTGCAGGGCTCGTATGGCTTCTTCAAGCACTTCGGGGTTGTTGATGAGGTATTCTCTGATGATTTTTTCGATGCGCTTCTTGTCGAGGTTTTGCGCCACGAGGGTGGGAGCGGGCGCCGCTTTCGGCTTCGCTTCTTTGGAGGCGAGCGCGACAGCGGGGTTTTTCTCTTTTTGGCTATTCGCGGATGGAAGCAGGAAAACACCAGAGAAGATGATGACCCCGACAAGCAATATGGTCAGGAAACCCGCTTTTTTCGACATTGGGAAACCCTTTCATTGGGGTATGAAGCGGCTTAAGTGCAAACTGGACTCGCGTGCGCCAACCACGCCCGCGCATGGTATGATGGCGCACCTTTTAAGGCAAACGGATTTTTTCTGAATTACATTCGCTCCCGGAGGTATAGGAATGAGTTGTAATGTCGCACGGCTTGGCCACATGGGAATCCATGTGAGTGACGTGGAGCGCTCCATCGAGTTCTATCGTGATGTGGTGGGGCTGAAGCTGACGGGTAAATGGGGCCCGCCGGACTTCTTTCGTCCGATCTGTTTTATGCGCTGCGCGGAGAAACACCACACCCTGGTGTTGTTTGAATTGCCTGAAGATGCCGTGAAAGCGGGCCTGACGACGACCGACTCTGAGCATCGAACGGACGTGGGACTCCACCATATCGCTTTTGAGGTGGATGACCGTGAAAATTGGCTTCTCGCCCAGGAACACGTGAAATCCTGTGGCGTCGAGTTCGTCTCAGGCCCATACGTTCACGCGCATGAGGGCTTGGATGAGAACGGGTTCATCGGTGGAAGCGGGAGCCATGCATTCTATTTTCTCGACCCCGACGGCAACCGGATAGAAATCTATTGCTGGATGATGCGCGTCACCAAGCCAAGCGTTTCCGCACCCAACCCCGATCTGTAAGAAAGGTTTTCCCGCACATGAGTCAAAATGAAGAGCGTATCGTCAACGCGGACGCCCTGCGCGATTTGATGGAGCGCATCCTGGCGGCTGCGGAGTGTTCGCACGAACAATCGATGGCGACGGCCGACGTATTGATAGAAGCCGACCTCAGGGGCTATTCCACCCACGGCCTCATACGCCTGCCCAATATGATCAGGAGAATCCAGAGCGGGATGATCAACGCGCGGGCCAAACCCCACGTCGTACACGAGCGGGATGGGTCCGCGCTGGTGGAGGGGGATCGCGCCATGGGACCCGTGGGTGCGACCTATGGCGCAAGCCTAGCGACCAGGAAAGCGGAAAAGGCCGGCTCCTGCGCCGTGGGAGTCGTGAACAGCGACCACATCTGCATGACGGGCTATTATGCGGAGCGCATCGCCCGGTCCGGCTGTGTGGGAATCGTCGCGGGCGTCACGCAGCCGCTGGTTCATCCATTCGGGGGCGTGGAGCGCCTAATGGGCACGAACCCTTTTTCGATCGCCGTTCCAAGGAGTGGGGATGAACCCGTACTCCTCGATTTCGCGACGAGCGCGATTCCTTATGGGATGATCTTGAAGGCGAGCGTCACGGGAGAGCCGATTCCAGAAGGCGTGGCGGTGGGGCCGGATGGCGAGCCGACGACGGACGCCAAAACGGCCGCAGCGGGCGCGGTTGCGCCTTTCGGGGGGCACAAAGGGTACGGTCTTTGCCTGTTGATCGGTCTTCTGGCGGGGCCTTTGCTCGGGGCCAAGGTCGGCAAGCCGCTCAGCCAGTCGGTGCATGAGGGCCATTACGACAAGGGGGATTTGTTCATCGCTATCGATCCGGCCGCCTTCGGGGATCCGAAAGTGTTCAAGGAGATGGTCGATTTGCACGTCGCCGAGGTAAAGAACACGCGCAGGGCGCCCGGCGTAGAGGAGATACGCGTGCCGGGAGAGCGCAGCTTCAGGGAGAAGGAAAGAAGATTGCGGGAAGGAATCGCGGTAGGCGATGGCGTGTGGAAGCAGGTGGCGGAAATTGCAGGCGAACTTAAGGTGGCGATGCCTGTCTGATGCCGATGCAAACTTCTTGCTCCTCAAGGCTCGGTTCAGGAATACTTCCTATTATCTCGAAGACTGGTGTCTTACAAAGATATTATCACCGCTCGCGCTTTTGCGTGGAGGCTTGAAGTCTCACATCACCAGGCATAAGGGCGGATTTTCATGATGGCTGATTTTTTTGCGCGTGCTGTTTCGTGGGTGGAAAAGGAAAACCACAGGTTCATCGGGATCTTGCGGGGCTTGAGCGAGCAGGAGTGGCGCGCACCGACTTTTTGTCCGAACTGGTGTGTGGCCGAAGTGGTGGCGCACATGACGCTGGGCGCGCGCTTTTATGCGCACGTTATCCCCGCAGGCGCCGCAGGGCGTCTGGAGATGCCTTTCGGCGCGGAAAATTTGGAATCGTTCTGGGCGCATCGTAAAAAAGTCGGCGACGAACTCGTCGCGCTTCCTGACGATGAGCGGATAGATGCCTTCGCCGTAGCCGTCTGGCGGCTACAGGAAATCTTTGAGGGAGTTCGGTCCGATGATTTGGATAAAAAAGCCTGGCACTGGCTCGCGCCGTGTCCGATCCGCACGTTTCCCGGGCAAAGGCTGTATGAGCTGATCCTCCACGATTGGGATATTAAAAATCGGCCCGACGGTGGATTGTATTCTCAAGCGCTTCCTATGGCCGTGGAGTGTTTGCCCGAGCGTTTCCCCATCTTCTTCGGTGCGCGGGGAGACAGGGATTTCAGCGGGACCATCTGTTTCGAGACGAAAGAGCCTGGACGGATATGGGCCATGCGCATCCAGGAGGGGCATTCTGAAATCGTGTATGCCGATCATGGGGATTGCGACGCGCGCGTTGTATGCGATGGAAGCGACCTCGTTCTGCTCACCACGGGGCGGGCGAGTCTGGAGGACAAGGAAAGAACAGGCCGCCTCCGCATCGAGGGCGATAAGGTGAAGGCCGCCCTGGTGTTGGATGTCTTGAGTCGGCCATTTTGAAGTTCGCTACGCGCGAGGAGTCCCTTTCGGCGCTTCATAGACGAACAAGCTCATGAAGATGCAGCACACCAGGCCGAAAGCTATCCCGACGAAGGGAATCATGTAGCTTCCCGTATAGTCGAAAATAAAGCCCGCCAGTGGGGGGCCGATGAACCCCCCGAGGCCGAAGAAGATTTCGAGCAAACCGATAGTGGCTCCGAACGATGGGCCTTTGAACGCATCGGCGGACATGGAGGAGTAGCATACGCTCATTCCGCCGAGGCCCATTCCATACACGAATATGAAGATCCATCCCATCAGAATTTTCGGCGACATATGAGGGATGGACAGCAGAATCGCGATTCCGCAAACAGTAATGAACGAAGAGAGCGCCTGGGCGCGCTGCCTGCCGATGAAATCGCTCAGCCAGCCCATGGAAAACGTGGCGAGCATCCGGATCGCGCCCAGCATCCCGAAGAAAAAAGCCGCCAGAGCCGTGGTGTACTCGGCGTCGACCAGATAGAGCTGGAGTTGACTCAATATCGAGTTGTTGTTGAGCCCCATGAAGAAGACGACGATGAGGAGCGTCCAGAAATTCTTCTCCCGGTAGACCTGGCGAAACACCTTTAGCAAGGAAGGGCTGGACGATTTTTCCTTTTGCTTGGGAGGTGAATGGCCGGGCGGATCGGGTTCCCCGTCGATGTACTGCCCCACATCTTCGGGGCCTCTACGGAGTAAAAGCGCCGTGAGAGGGACGACGATGAAGAGCACTGCCAGGCCGAAAATCAGATAGGTCAGGCGCCAGCCTCGGGTGGAGATGAGCCATTCGATGAGAGGGATGAAAAGCAGAATGCCTGTTCCGCTGCCCGAGAGAGCCAGTCCCGTGGCGAGACCCCGTTTTTTCTGGAACCACTGGGGCATGAGTGCGCTGTGCATCGCAAAACCGCTCAGCGCCATTCCGATTCCCACGAACAGACAGGGAACGAGGTAGACGTGCCAGAGTTCATTGATGAAATAAGCCAGGGTGAAGCCTGTACCGACGAGAACCGACCCCCAGGGCATGACCGCGCGTGCCCCTTTTTTGTCGAACAAATTGCCCATGATGGGGCTGAACAGCGCGTAGCTGCCCAGCATCAGGGCGTAGGCCCCGCCCAGAGCGCCGCGCCCCCAGCCGAATTCCTGGATCAGGGGAACCTGAAAGATGGAAAATGAAAAACGCGCCGTTTGATGAAACGCCATGGCAGTGAAGGACGTGCCGACGATTACCCACCCATAATAAATCCAGGGGCGGGTGGCATTTCCTCCTCTCATGGCGGTCTATTTCTCGGTGCTGTAGACGAAATGACAGACGAGGAGCGCAACCACCTGGAAAATGACCACGATGCAGAAGGGCAGGACGTAACTCCCCGTGTAGTCGAACATGAAGCCCGCCATCGGGGGGCCGATGAATCCCCCGAGACCGAAACAGATTTCCAGTATCCCGATGATGACACCGAACGAGCGTCCGCCGTAGGCGTCTGCGCACATGGCCGCATAAGAAGTCGACATGCCGCCGACGCCGAAACCGTAGGTGGCGGCGAATAAAAAGGCGAGGACGACGCCGTTACCCATATGTGGCACGGAAAGCAAGATGAGGACACCGAGTCCAGACAGAAAAAGGGCGATGGCTTGGGCCCTTTTGTGCGACATGTGGTCGCCTGCCCAACCCATCACCACGCTGCCCAGAATCCGGATGGCGCCTGTGAGCCCGAAAACAAAAGCGCCGAATGCGGTGCTGAATTTCGCGTCGACGAAGAATATCTGCAACTGGCTCCAGATGGAGTTATTATTCAGGCCGATGACGAAAACGAGGATCATCAATGCCCAGAAATTCTTCTCCCGCATTACATGCCGGAATACTTCCCCCACTTTCTGGGAGCTGGAGGCGGGTGGTTTTGGAAACCCGGCGGCTTCTTCGTCCGATGCGCCGTCGATGTTCTGTCCGACGTCGGCGGGGTGATTTCTGAGCAAGAGCAGTTTGAGAGGCAGGATGAGGAGAAGTATCGAGGCGCCGAAAATCAGGTAGGCGTAGCGCCAGCCGAAGAGGGCGATGAGCCTTTCGATGGTGGGCATCAGGATTAATGAGCCGATGCCGATGCCCGAGAGGGCGATGCCCATCGCCAGCCCCCTGTTTCTGAAGAACCATCGCGGCATGATTGCGCTGTGCGTTACGAAACCGCTCATCGCGATGCCCACGCCGATCATGACGCCAATGAACACATACACGTGCCAGAGCGAGGAAATGAAAAAACCCAGCGCGAGTCCCACACCGATCAACACGGAGCCCCACGGGATCAGGGCTCTCGGCCCTTTTCTCTCTAAAATGGAGCCCGCCTTCGGGCTACATATGGCGTAGAGGCTCATACACACGGCGAATGCGCCGCCCAGGGCGCCTCTGCTCCAGCCGAATTCCTGGATTAAGGGAACCTGAAACAGGGAGAAGGAAAAGGTGGCCGCCATGTGGAAGGCCATGGCGATGAACGATACGCCGACGATCACCCACCCATAGTATAAGCCGCCTGTTCGCCCGCGCCTCGAGGAATGGCCCGAAGCTGAACCGGGATCGCCGGAATCGCTCAAGAAGTCGCCTTTCTATTCGTTTTTTTCAGAAGCATGGGTATAATGGCGCTACTCTAAAGGGTTTTTGTTCATTCAGGAAGAGCCGCGAGGGTTTAGAGGTGGATAGCGCCGGGTTCATTCAAAAATTGACCGATGTGTTGGGAGAGGAATTCATCCATACCGATCCGGTGGCGCTCAGGGCGTATGATTGCGACGGCCTCACGATCTACAAGGGCATCCCCTCGGCCGTCGTTTTGCCCGAAAGCACCGAAGAAGTCCGACGAATCGTGGAAATCTGCCGCGAATACAGCGTGCCCCTGATAGCGAGAGGTGCGGGCACAGGCCTCTCTGGAGGCGCGACGCCCCTGCCGGGCGGTGTGCTCATCGTTTTCACGCGGATGAACAAGATTCTGGAACTCGACTATGTAAATCGCCTGGCACGGGTGCAGCCAGGTGTGGTGAATCTCCATCTCTCCCGCGAGACGCTGCCGCATGGTTTTCATTATGCGCCCGATCCTTCCAGCCAGGCGGCCTGCACCATCGGCGGCAACGCGGCTGAAAATGCCGGCGGCGCGCACTGCCTCAAATACGGGATGACGACGAACCACATCATGGAGATGACCGTCGTCCTGCCCTCGGGCGAGGTGGTGCATCTGGGAGCGGACGGGGAGGATTCACCGGGCCTTGACCTGCGCGGGTTCTTCGTTGGTTCCGAGGGCACCTTCGCCGTCATCACGGAACTCACCGTGCGGCTCACGCCGAATCCCGAGGGCGTACGCACCATGCTCGCGTGTTTTTCGAAGGTGGGGGATGCCTGCCGGACGGTGAGCGACGTCATTGCGGCAGGAGCCGTGCCCGCCGCGATGGAGTTGATGGATCGCTACACCATCGAGGCGGTCGAGACGGTGGTGCAGGCAGGCTATCCCAGAGACGCCGAGGCCGTCTTGCTGATCGAACTCGACGGCCTGCCGTCTTCCATCAGACCGCTCGAGACCTTGATTCGGGATATAAGCGAGAAGAACAATTGCTCCTCGTTCCGGATCGCACAGACCGAAGAGGAGCGCGAGAACCTGT